>JAZUGF010000009.1:0-4597 GCA_045641065.1 Paludibacteraceae bacterium
TATTATACGCTTGTCAGACACCTTGACGACCCTCATCAGTTTACTCGAGACCATCAGTTTTTGTCAAAAATCAAAACATACAACATTGTTGCAATTTTTTGCTCAATATGTTTGGATTTTAACATAGAATACGGACTCGCAATGGGGGTGGGGTTAGGGCGTTCCGCCCTTAACAATCCTCATTTCCGTATGTTTCATAATTATCCCATAATATTGTTATTTATATTTAACGCGTTTGCGAAAGTTAAATATTAAATCTAAATTTGTAGGAAATCATAAATAGATAGGCATGGATACGAATTTGAAATGGGACGAAATTAAAGCGAGCTTCGACAAATATGTGTCGATTGCTGAGGAGAAACTACCTATTGGCGCGCTCAATCCTGTACGCGACGCGATGGTTCGCTTCGAGGAGAAGGTTAATTCAAATAATGTATCGGAAGACGATATTGACCACATGGAACGTGGTGTGCAGACTGCCCTTATCCTTGCCGACGAGGTTAGCCTTGGCGGTGGACCAAGTGTGGCCAAAATTCTTTTTGAGATGATCCAATGCGGATTGATGACTGAGGCTGACGTCGCAAAGTCGTTTCCTGACAGTATCGTCGCCCTTGTGCACGGAGAGCAGAAGGTGGATGAATTCTATCGTCGACGTGTGGGCGTGGAGAATGAGAATTTCCGTAAACTGTTGATGAGTTTGGCGGAAGATATCCGCGTCATCATCATCCTTATCTGCGAGGTGCTTTATCTTATCCGTAAATATAATCCTATTGAAGAGTCTGAAGATGGTGACCGTGTTGCAAGAGAGGCAAGCTATTTGTTTGCTCCCCTAGCCCATCGTCTTGGATTATATAAGGTTAAGAGTGAGCTTGAGGATTTGTCGATGAAGCGTCTGCATCGTGAGACTTACCGTGAGATCGCTCACAAATTGAATGAGACTAAACGTAGTCGTGACAAATATATAGCCGACTTCATCAATCCGTTGAAGCAGAAACTTGAAGACGCGGGTTTCAAATTCACAATCAAGGGTCGTACAAAGAGTATCTACTCCATCTGGAACAAGATGCGTAAGCAGAACTGTTCGTTCGAGCACGTCTACGACCTCTTCGCCATCCGTATCATCCTCGACAGCGAGATTGCCGAGGAGAAGAGCGACTGCTGGCGTGTCTACTCTATCGTGACAGATGAGTATCAACCAAATCCAAAGCGTTTGCGCGACTGGCTATCCATTCCAAAGACAAACGGTTACGAAAGTTTGCATACCACAGTGATGGGCCCACAAGGAAAATGGGTGGAGGTGCAGATCCGTACTGAACGAATGGATGAAATCGCAGAGAAGGGTTTTGCTGCCCACTTCAAATATAAAGGTGTGAAGAGCGAGAATATGCTCGACACTTGGATGGCCAACGTGCGTGAGATTCTTGAGAATCCCGATGTCGCCAACGAGGAGTGTATCTCTGAATTCAAGATGAACCTATATGATAAGGAGGTGTTCATCTTCACTCCAAACGGTGATTTGGTGCATCTTCCTAAGGGTGCGACGTTGCTCGACTTCGCTTACCTCATCCACAGTAATCTTGGAAACCATTGCGTCGGTGGAAAGATTGGAGGCAAAAACGTCTCTATCAGATACGAAGTCAACAATGGAGACCAGCTTGAGGTGTTGACAAGCAACACTCAGAAACCAAAGGAGGAGTGGCTAAGCATCGTCAAGACAAGTAAGGCAAAGAGCCGTATCAAAGCATTCTTGCGTGAGGAGGAAAATTCCAACGCATCGCTTGGTAAGGAGATGATCAACCGTCGTTTCAAGAACTGGAAGATCGACCTTGAGGAATCAATCTTGGCTAAGACAATCAAGCGTTTAGGATATAAGGTTGCGACGGAATTCTATAATGATATCGTAGAGGAGAAACTTGACGTCGCCAAGATCCGCGACGTCTACACGGAGATCCTTGATAAGGAATTACATCCAGAATTGGGATACGAGGTGAAGAGTGCTGAGGATTTTGAGCATCACCAAACAGCTTCAGACGATAAGACAAAAGATGATGTTCTTACAATCGACGACAATCTAAAGGGCATCGACTACTCACTTGCAAAATGTTGTAATCCAATCTACGGCGACGACATCTTCGGATTCATTCTTTCACAGGGAGGAATCAAGATCCACCGTAAGGATTGCCCTAACGCACCGATGATGATCCAACGTTTCGGCTACCGCTACGTCAAAGCACGTTGGAGCGGAAAGCAAGGCAGCCAATACGTCTGCACACTACGTGTAATCGGAAACGACGACTTGGGTATCGTCACAAACATCACGTCGCTAATCCAGAAAGAGAGCAACATCTCAATGCGTTCAATCTCCGTCGACAGTGTAGCCGGACTATTCCAAGGCCACATCTCATTGCTTGTCAATGATCTTCAACAGGTAGATACAATGATCAAGAAGATCAACGCCATCAAGGGAGTGAAGAGCGTGGAGAGAAGTTGATTCAATTCATAATTCGCAATTCATAATGGTCGGTACAAGCCGACTAATTGGTGCATCCATATTTAAGATCCTACGGTTTGAACCATCTATAGACAAATTCAAACCGTAGGATCTTTTGATTTTGCAGTTGTCCAAAACTGAGGATTGTTAAGGGCGGAACGCCCTAACTCACCTCCAAACGCGAGCCCAGAGGGCGAGCGTATAAAGAGAAAGCGTGTGTTGGACAACTCGTATATAATTACCTAATTTATTTGATGAAAAAAGACTATATTTGCAAACACAAAAAAATTAGTAACACGTTTTTATATGAAACAGACAGAATTTTCATCATTTGAGGACTTGCTAAGAAAACTCAAAACAAAGTCTAATGAAGTGACGATTCCTAATCGTAATTGTCAATCAGAAAAAAAAGTCATTAGCTTTAAAATTAAAAACAGTACATTAAGAACAAACGAAGGATTGCACAATTCCCGTCCACTATCAGAATTATTATAATGGGTTATTGATTATATTTTATTCTAGATAAAAATTGTTTAGCACACAGCAACTACTTTTTAGTTGCAGGATTAAAAAAAACAGTATATTTGCACAAACTTATGAGTAAGAACGAGAAACTTGTAGAGCGTTTCAAACAACTACCAAATGATTTTACATTTGAAGAGTTAGAAAAACTTTTAAGTATTTTTGGATACCGGTCATCCAATAAAGGAAAAACTTCTGGTTCAAGAATCAAATTTGAATTACCAAACAAACGTCCAATTATGATTCACAAACCCCATCCTGGAAATATCATTAAAGGATATGCGATGAAACAAATTTTTGAAGAATTAAAAAATGCAGGTTTTATAAAAGACTAAGACTATGAACACAATGAATTATAAAGGTTTTATTGGCAGTGTTGCTTTTAGCGAAGAAGACAATGTTTTCTTTGGAAAAATAGAAGGGATTGACGGTCTTGTCAATTTTGAAGGGGACAATGTCAGTGAGTTGAAAAAAGCATTTCATGAAGCAGTAGATGATTATCTTACTTTTTGTGAGGAACATGGAATTGAACCACAAAAGACATACTCAGGTTCTTTGAATGTGAGATTAACCCCGTCCATACATAGCCAAGTGGCGATGTTGGCAAAAAAAGCAGGTATTTCTATCAATGCCTTTATCAAAGATGCGGTAGAGAAGAAAGTCGCAATGATGTTGTAATCTAATTTACAATTTCAATACCATAGCGGAATGCAGAAAAACTGTGTTCCGTTTTTTATTATAAATTTAATTAGTCATGTTTGATTTATTAAACAAATGTTATACATTTGCACTACAATGTATAACACATATATAACATGGAAGCAGTAGTCACAAGAAAACAAACAGCTTTTCGTTTGAGTGAAAAGCTCCTTGCAGATTTGAAAATTCAAGCCCAGCGATGCAATCGTAGTTTGAACAATTATGTAGAAAGTCTTTTAATAGAAGCTTTATATAATACGCCTAACGAAGAGACTAAGCAAGCCATAGAAGAAACGAGAAAAGGCAAACATGCTGGCACTCTTAACATGAGTAGTTTTGACAATTTCCTTAATAGTATTGACGAAGCAGAATGAAGGAGGTCCGCTATTCCACGTCCACACATGCTAACAGGAAACTATAAAGATTGTATGGAATGTCATGTAGGAAACGATTTTCTTCTGATATGGATAGACACAGATGCAATTTATGTTGAACGAGTAGGAAGCCATTCAGAATTGTTCAAATAGGGAATACCTATACCATAGCGGAATGCAGAAAAACTGTGTTCCGCTTTTTTTGTGATTTTCCAGAAGCCTATGCCCGAATTTGACACACCTCCGCTCTATCTTTGTGTTAAAATTACAACAACAAACAAAAAAAATAGAGGTGATTATGGCACAGATTCAAATTATCAAAAATGCTTTTTATCCGATCAACAGCAAACAAATCCAACTACCTGGATGTAATCATTAGTGTCCCGTTAAAATGGGACATATAAAATTTAATCAAATAATCCCGGAATAATGGGAATAAATAGATCTTTGACATCGTTGAAATTAGTCTTATCAAACAGGTCACGTAAGTGTGTCTTGTCTGTCAATGAGA
>JAZUGF010000010.1:0-14790 GCA_045641065.1 Paludibacteraceae bacterium
TTGATCTTACCGTTAGCATCAACAGTTACGTTCTCAAGAAGTGCGTTACGCTTGATAGCTCCGTAGATATCTGGCTCGTGCTCCTTAGAAAGACCGATAACCTTAGCGTAGCAACCACCCTCTAGGTTGAATACGCCCTCATCGTCCCAACCGTGCTCGTCATCACCGATAAGCTTACGCTTAGGATCTGTTGAAAGAGTTGTCTTACCTGTACCTGATAGACCGAAGAAGATAGCTGTGTTCTGACCGTTCATATCGCAGTTTGCTGAACAGTGCATAGAAGCGATACCCTGTAGAGGCAAGTAGTAGTTCTGCATTGAGAACATACCCTTCTTCATCTCACCACCGTACCAAGTGTTGATGATAACCTGCTCACGAGATGTTACGTTGAATGCAACACATGTCTCTGAGTTTAGACCTAGCTCCTTGTAGTTAGATACCTTTGCCTTTGAAGCGTTGTAAATAACGAAGTTAGGCTCGAAGTTAGCCAACTCCTCCTTTGTAGGCTGGATGAACATGTTTGTTACAAAGTGAGCCTGCCATGCAACCTCAACAATGAAACGAACTGCAAGACGTGTAGCCTTGTTTGCTCCACAGAATGCGTCTACAACGTAAAGGTTCTTGTTTGAAAGCTCCTTCTTTGCGATATCCTTTACCTGTGCCCAAACATCCTCTGACATTGGGTGGTTATCGTTCTTGTATGAGTCTGAAGTCCACCATACAGTGTCCTTTGACTTTGCGTCCATTACAATGTACTTGTCCTTAGGAGAACGACCTGTGTAGATACCAGTCATTACGTTAACTGCACCTAACTCAGTCTCCTGACCCTTCTCATAACCCTCAAGTGAAGGGTTGATCTCTGCCTTGAAAAGCTCCTCGTACGAAGGATTGTGTGCGATCACTGTAGAACCAGTGATACCGTACTTTGACAAATCCAAATTAGCCATGTTTGATATTATTTAATTTTAATTATTACTTACTTTTATTCGTTGTTTCACTTACAAAGACAAAAATAGAAATTTTTTTCATTCTATTACTATTTTCTGCCTTTTATTTTCTAAAAACAAAAGAAAATCTTATTAAATAAAGCATAGTTCAACCACACAATATCATCATTCACCGACAATTACGAATTATGAATCACGAATCACGAATTAAACATAGATTTTCTGCTTTCTATATTTATCCTTCACATAGTCGAAGAATTTCACCCCGTTAGCCTCCGCCATCAATTTGCCAATCTTCAATGTGGTTGGCAGACACTTGAAATCCGACGTCGAAACCAAGCATTCAAAATTCTGATCGTCGTACACTTTTCGCAATTCGAAAACTGTCTCATCTACCTTATTTTTACTTATGCCCATGAAATTGAATGTCTGGCTCTGCTCATATGTTTGAAAGACGATACGGCTAAACCCACCATCTACTTTTTTCCATTCTCCCCTATCCTTTCCAAGCAATGTGTAGCCAGAAAAACATTTATTCTCGGCTTCGTCAAAAATGAATGTATCTTTGCTGGTTAGGAACATATATGTCAAGAATGACAACATTCCTGTGAACAATACCGTCCCCATAAAATAATAGATAAATCCATTCGCTGGAAGGATATCATCTGTTATTCCAAACGCCAATTGCAATGCTAATATTATATAGAACATCACCATAGCGATGTCCAACATTAAAACTATACCGTATACCGGCATTGGGAAATGATATCTATAGTCGACTCTATTCATAATGCAATAAAAAAGCCACCCTTGCGAGGTGGCTTATATTTAATAAATTAGATATTCAGGAATTCGCAAACATCATTGTAGACGCTTTCGGCATTGAATCCGAACTTCTCGTCCAACACTTTGTATGGTGCGGAGAATCCGAAGTGATCAAGTCCGTGGACACAGCCATCTGAACCAACCAAGCCCTGCAATGTGCAAGGGATTCCTGCAGTCAAACCATATTTCTTTGCCGACGATGGGATTACCTGCTCCTGATACTCCTTGCTCTGGTTTCTAAACAATCCCTCTGAGATTGCAGATACAATCTGAATCTTCAAGTTCTTGCGCTCCTCAAGAAGTTTAGCACCGTCGAACAATGTGCTCACCTCACTACCGTTAGCCACCATTACGATGTCTGGAGTGCCCTGGCAAGCCTTAACGATATATGCTCCCTTAGCTGCCTTCTTCGACTCTGCGATTCGGTCACCAGGAAGATCGTTGACATTCTGACGAGAAAGGATCAACGCTGTTGGAGTATCTGTGTTCTCCATAGCCATCTTCCATGCCTCAGTTGTCTCATATACATCTGCTGGACGAAGCACCAACATACTGTTCTTACCAGCGTGGTTCTTAATCTTCTCCAACAATCTAACCTGCATCTCCTGCTCGATTGGCTGGTGTGTTGGTCCATCCTCTCCTACACGGAATGCGTCGTGACTCCATACATATTTAACTGGAAGACGCATCAATGATGCCATACGGTAAGCTGGCTTCATGTAGTCTGAGAATACGAAGAATGTACCGCAAGCAGCATACATACCACCGTGAAGCGCAATACCATTCATGATACATGCCATTGTCAACTCTGACACTCCGGCGTTCAAGAACTTACCGCTGAAATCTCCGTTAACGATTGGATGAGTCTTCTTCAAGAATCCGTCTGTCTTATCTGAGTTAGACAAGTCAGCTGAACTTACGATCATATTCTCTACGTTCTCAGCCAAGAATCCAAGAACTGTAGCTGAAGCTGCGCGTGTAGCCTGATTTGGCTTCTGCTCAATCTTAGAGAAATCAAGATTTGGAAGTTTACCGCTGAAGAATAGCTCAAGTTTAGCAGCCAACTCTGGGTTCTTCTTTGCCCACTCTGCCTGCTCTGCCTTACGCTTCTGAGCCTCTGCGATCAAAACCTCCTTACGAGCAGCATACAACTTCTTAGTCTCATCGAAGATCTTGAATGGATCGTTAGGATCACCACCAAGATTCTCAATTGTCTTAGCAACATCAACACCTGCAGCAGAAAGTGGCTGTCCGTGAGTTGAAACCTGTCCTTCGAAATTAGAACCGTCGGCCTTCAAACAACCACGTCCCATTGTTGTGTTACCAATGATAAGTGTTGGACGCGAAGTCTCAGCATTAGCCTCCTCAAGAGCCTCGATAATCTGAGCTGCATCGTTACCGTTGATTGTGATAACGTTCCAATCCCAAGCCTTATACTTCTGCTCAATATCCTCGTTCGACACCTCATCAACCTTTGTAGAAAGCTGAATGTTGTTAGCATCGTAGAACATAATCAAATTAGACAAACCAAGATTTCCGGCGATACGACCTGCACCCTGAGAAATCTCCTCCTGGATACCACCATCAGAGATGAATGTGTAGATCTTGTGATCCATCCAGTTTCCAAACTTCTGAGTTAGGAACTTTCCAGCGATTGCAGCACCTACAGCCATAGTATGTCCCTGTCCTAATGGACCAGATGTGTTCTCAATACCTCTCTCGAAACAAACTTCTGGATGACCTGGAGTGCAGCTACCCCACTGACGGAAATTCTGGATGTCAGAAACCTCAAACTTGCCAGACAACAACAATACCGAATAAAGCATTGGCGACATGTGACCTGGATCCAAGAAGAAACGGTCTCTACAAATCCATGTTGGATCATTTGGATCATAACGCAAGTACTTAGAATAGAGCACATTGATGAAATCTGCTCCTCCCATTCCTCCTCCCGGATGTCCTGATTTCGCCTTTTCTACCATCGACGCAGTCAAAATTCTGATATTGTCTGCAGCAATGCTTAGATTCTTGATGTCTGCCATTTTATGTTGTATAATGTTGTATTTTTACTTAACGGAGTGCAAAATTAACAAAATTTAATGCTAAAACAAAAATATAAGCCATAAAATAAAGAGCTATCGTTATTTGTTATCTCCATTATTCTTTTGCTTATTTTCCGATTTTTCATATTCCATATATTTGAACCTAAGAGAATACTCAAATGAAGGTCCAGAAGGAGACATCCAAAAATAGATGTTTTCGGACTAAAATGTAAACCATCCATATATGATAAAGAGCATAGTAATTTGCACATTGTCCAAAAATTCTAATAAAATGTCAAAAAAGTCATATAACACCTATCTCTTTCTACAGAAAAAACATTAAGTTTGTACGAAAAGTAAGAAATGCTGAAATGAAAGGATTCAATTTGTTCGCTATTTGCTGTGCGACGTCGATATTCTTATCTACTATGTCGACTTCAGCATCAGAAAAAAGCGACTTTACATATATTAGGACGGATTCAACTCTGATCAAATACCCCTACTCCAGACTATTGGAATGCACTCACGTGGGTGTTCCTCTTTTTGTCGGCGGCATTATCGAAATGGAGCATAACAAAAAATTCAGGGAGTTGCGCAACAGTTTCATGCCAAGATTCCATAGTGAAATCGATAATTACACTCAGTATCTTCCTGCCGCTGTAATGTTTGGACTGAAGGCTTTTGGAGTGGAAAGTCGTAGCAAATGGGGTGAGATGATGACTGCGGACGCTTTCTCTGTCGCAATCATGGCAGCTGCTGTGAATGGAATAAAATATACAGCTAAGCTTCGTCGTCCGGACGGTAGTTCAAAAAATAGTTTCCCTTCAGGACACACAGCCACTGCTTTCATGACTGCCACAATGCTGAACAAGGAATATGGTCATTATAGTCCATGGATCGGTATGGGTGCATACGCTACTGCTACTGCGACTGGACTTATGCGTATGGCAAACAATCGTCATTGGATGAGCGATGTGTTGGCTGGTGCAGGAATCGGTATTATGTCGACAGAATTCGGATATTGGATAAGCGATTGTATTTTCAAACGAGATAAAGCAAGGACTGAGGTGATCGACCATTGGATTAACTATGAGCCATGGAATCCTTCTTTCTTGGGTTTCTATGTAGGCTTCCAGTTTCCTCTCACTAAATATAAGCCGACATCAAATCATTCATTCATGACCTCCACAGGAAGTACTACCGGATTAGAGGGTGCTTGGTTTTGGAACCATCATCTTGGAGTCGGAGGTAGATTAAGTGCATCAAGTGTCTATTATTCACATGAAGACGACGCTAACAATTATGGTTCATTCACATTGTCAATGTGTCAGGCTGGATTATACTCATATTGGAGCATCTATAAACATCTGTATATCGGTCCTAGAGTTTTGGTAGGTGCAAACTACTATAATAAAATCGCCAATGAATATTTCACTTGTCCAGCAAATTTCGGAGCTTGTATCACAGCCGGACTTTCAGTAGGAGCAATGACGACTCCAAACTTCGAAGTGAATTTCTTCTCAGGGTGGAATGCTTTGTCGCCACATAGCAGTGTGCAGGATCAGGTAATCCAGACTATAGAATTAGGTGCAAGATTTGCCTACAGATTCAAGGAGAAATAAAAACGATTATCTAAATCTGCGACTTTCATCAATGGAAGAAATAGCCAAGCGTATATTTTACGCCCCATTTGCTTCCATTCATATTTCCAAAACCTGGAGAATAACTCTGTTTCACGTCTATAGATATTCCATCATTTGTCTCAACAGTTTTTGTCTTTGATCCTGCAAACTGTCGCATTTTTCCTTCCACACCCATGCAGAAGAATTTTGCAATCGGATATCTCAATCCGACAGCAAACTCAGCCCAGCGGCAAAGTCCTCTTCCTGAAACTGAATATGCTTTATCGATTTCCCAATAATAATTCTGGAATCTGGCATTCTCTATCTCAAAATGCGAAGGTGAGAATGCAAACTTTGCACCTATATAAAGAAGTGGAATAACCTTTTTTCCACGTCCGTCATTCAAGAAATTAAAATTAGCTCCGATTTTGTAATATGTGCCAGAACATGTATACGAATAACCTGGAGCCTGTTCCAATCCATAGTTGTAAGACTCTGTAGCATCATACTTTGAATACCCTGCCTCAAAAGTTGGGAATATAGAGTGACAGATATCCGCGTCTACTCCGAAACTGAAATCTGTCTTTCCATCCTTAAACATTGACGTGATTGGTCCGGCAATATCTGTATATACAGAGACACCATAGAAAGTTTTGGATGTTGTCTTATTCCATTCATCATCCTCAACCTCCTGAGCCCCTTTCTTTTGAGCAGAGACAGATGTGATGAAGAGACTAGTCATTAAGGCCAGCCAAATATATCTCAAGATTTCCATTGTCGTAGTTTTCATCAACATCTTTCATTAATATTGCTATGGAATCGCCTTCAGTAGCACGTTCTATCCAAACAGTGTCAATCGTGCTCAACGTGCGCAAACCACACTCTGCATTCACAAATTCGGTACGGTTGGTATGTACAATCGCGATTCTAGCAACCTCTACAGTATCATATGACAAAATAAAGAATCTAGATGTGTCGTGCTCTGGATCCAATGAGAAATTTGCATATGACGTGCTAGAATTATGCATGAAAGAAATAGGATCTCCAATAGAATCCCTTTCTCGCGGCATCATAAACACCTTGATCTGCGACTTTGTCTCTTTATCGAAGGCTCTCAATGTGCCAACAATAAACATATTCTCGTTGCAGTAATCCGTCTCACACATAGTAAGAGACAACAAGAAAATGATGGACGCTACTGCTCCCATCATTCTTCTCACTATGGTTGTATACGTTTTGCGTGCCATACTCATTTTTCAAATTTCCGAAATAATTTCGGAGATCTCCTTTCTTATTTTCTCTTTTGAGAAGACGGAATTATCTGCAGGATAACCTATTGGCACTAACGCAACCAACTCCTTCTCCACTCCATCTATACCCAACACTTTGTTTGCCACCTCTGGTTTGAAGTTGCAAACCCAGCATGTACCAAGTCCTTTCTCTGCTGCAGCCAAACATAGATGCTCAACAAATATTGAAGCGTCTACATCTGCATGGTCCTTACCATCGGCTCTATGCCACGACTCAGAATGGTCAACAACAACAGCCAAAACCATTGGGGCTGTCTTGAACCAGTCTCTATCGTAAGACTCAGACAATTCCGTCAACTTAGACTTGCTCTTCACCACAACCAATCTCCATGGCTGTTTATTACAAGCAGACGGTGCAAGACGTGCTATCTCAAATACCTCATCAAGAACATTTTTCTCAATAGCACGAGCAGTGTCATAAGCTCGACAAGAAACTCTTTTTGCAGCTAGATCAAGAAGATTCATTATGCTAGATTTTTAATTTCGTTCTTCAAAACTACCAATGCGATATCGATTGGAGGATTCTCTGTCTCGTTGTATTTCTCAATAAGGATCTTTGACAACTCAATAGCAGGAACATCCTTTGGAACAGACTCCGAACATGTGTTTACGAATTGCAAAAGGCTCTCCTTCGCAGCGATGACAAAACGCCAAAGGTCTTCTGATACATAAATCTGCTGAGAGACATTATGCTCAAACTCCTCACGCACCTGCTGGATATACATTAGGTGAAGATCACCAGCCTTCATAGCAGGATACTGGATTCTCACGACCATGCTCTCTGGCTTGATACGCTCCAAGAACAACACCAATCGCTCGTATGCTGTAAGCTTGATTGGAGTAAGGATTTTACCAGTCTCAATTCTCATCTGGTGTCTTCTCTCCTTCTCTCTGCTGTCAAGCAAATTCTTCAATACAAAGTAAGTGGCAACGAAAACCAAAATTCCACTTACTGAAAACTTCAATATGTCAAATATGATTTCCATATTCTGATTAAATTACTTTTTCAATCTTATAGTTATTTCTCTCGCTTGAATTACGTGCAATCAACTCGCCCAAGAATCCTGTCAAGAACAATTGTGTTCCAAGTATCATCATTGTCAACGCAATGTAGAAATATGGACTTGTTGTCACTAGCGGATCTAAAGTGCCATTATACATATGAATCAACTTAGATGCTCCTACATAAGCAGCTGATAGGAATCCGATCAAGAACATGAAACTACCTACGAATCCAAAGAAATGCATTGGCTTGCCACCAAATGTGGAGATAAACCACAATGAAAGCAAATCAAGGTATCCGTTGAAGAAACGATTCAATCCAAACTTAGTCTCACCGTACTTTCTTGCCTGATGCTGAACAACCTTCTCTCCTATTTTCTTGAAACCTGCGTTCTTAGCCAAATATGGAATATAACGGTGCATCTCACCATATACCTCAATACTCTTGATCACCTGACAGTTGTATGCCTTCAAACCACAGTTGAAATCATGAAGCTTGATACCAGAAATCATTCGTGTTGTGGCATTGAATAGTTTTGACGGAATATTCTTAGCCAACTTAGAATCGTAACGCTTCTTCTTCCAGCCAGAGACAAGGTCATAACCGTCTTCCTTAATCATCTTGTATAATTCTGGAATTTCATCAGGAGAATCCTGCAAATCAGCGTCCATAGTGATTACCACGTCACCCTGAGCCTTCTCAAAGCCACAGTAAAGAGCAGCACTCTTTCCATGGTTGCGACGGAATTTGATCCCATGCACATTGCTGTCTGATGCAGCCAAATCCTCAATAATCTGCCATGATTTATCTGTACTTCCGTCGTTGCAGAAGATCACCTCATAGCTATAATTATGCTCTGTCATTACGCGCTTAATCCATGCGTACAATTCGCCAAGCGACTCCTCTTCATTGTACAATGGTACGACTACAGAAATATCCATTTATCTTATTTGTTAATTAATTATCTTTATTATTGTTAGATTCTGCCTTGTCATAATGAGAATCTTCATTTTCAGATGATGATTGAGCATCAACAGGCTTTTTTATTCTCGCAAATCTTGCAGCTCCTACTGATATCAAACTTACGAAAACTCCCATAAACAAGAAATCCATATATATTGATGGCATCATCGACTTTGGTGTCGCAGATGTCATTATATCTTTCACCTGTGCAACCATCGCATCATTACCCTGCCCTTCCATTACCTTCTCATATGCGTTCGCAATATCAGATAAAGTAGTAGGATTGTACTTCAAATAAAGGTAAAAACAAAGAGTATAAAGGATGCCACCAAACGCGAAACCTCTGACAGAAATCGAAAATGGTGCCAAAAATTCATACTTACCTTCGTTGTATATACTGCAATAATTGATTGCCATGCGAAACAAGAAAACGAACGGGAAGATTAAGCAGAAATAAAAAACTATCATACCAATGATTGAAGGATTCCCGTCGCTTGCAACAAAAGAACTCAATGTATTGAAACAAACATATGCAAGCATTGCGTATGAGAATGCCAAAATCAATCCCAAACGCATAGAAAACACTGTCTTATTTACCAATACTTCATGCATACAGTTGCAAAATTACATTTTTAATTTCAATTACTCTTCGTTTTCAAAATAAATCTTGTAGTAGTGCATTCGTTTTTCCTTGTCAAAAGAGCGCTCTATCATATCGCGATTTCCATGTATGTAGACGTGGAAATTCTTATCCAATTTAAGTACACTCTTAAACTTAGGTGCTCCTTTCTTCACCACCTCCTTACTGATAGCAAATGTCTTTGGCAACTCAACGTCGTTAGCCTCCTCAAAATGCGCAAGATGTTCATCAAACACGTCGCAAATAGACTCATTGTTACCAAGCACCTGTTCCTTAAATCTATCAATATCAAAGATATCCGAACCTTTGAAGAAATCAACCTGACGATTTAGCATATCAATCTGGTCTGTACGCTCAATGCCATTCTCTGGCTCCTCCTCACGTGCAGGACGGAAGATATCAGTCACGAACGACTTACAAAGATCCATATATTCCTTTGTCTGGAAATTATTATCCATACGAGTCACAAGTCCAAGGAAATCGTTCTTCCAGAATGTAGCCTCACTCTTTCCTGCAGCCTTGTCAAGCAATGCAACAACAAATCCCTTATCGCGCTCAATATCAAAAATCAAGCAACCTTTGTCAAGTTTCTTCAAATCCAAACCTTCATCATAGCCGAGAGCAAGTCCGTCTTCCTGATTATAAACCTTCAAAAAAGTATCCTTATGCTCGCTCTTGAACAAGCCAAGACATCTCACTTCCTGATCAAAAATGCGGACGTCGCGGAACATCGCCACATACAACTCTCCACTCTTAATATTTGGATGGTTGCTATTCTCATATAACGCGGCTGCAAAAAGACGTGAGTTTTCATAAAAAGACGACGGATTATCAAACACCGACGCAGCCATCTTTGCTACGCTGTCGTTCACATCCTCGAAATTATATAGGCTCGGCTCACGGAATGAGTCGAAAAAAAACTGTTTCAACAAATGCGGCAATTCACTGTCGTCTTCAGAAAACGACATAGGACGCTGAGAATAAACATTTTCAGAATTGTCAGAATGTGAACCGATGTGGTGGATCACCATGTCTGAAATACTTGAGTTGATAACGTCAAATAGCATACAAATATTATTTATACAAACCAAAGACGCGAATGTCTTGCGTCTCCATTATATTCTGCACCAACAATGCATTAATGTGCAAATTTAGAAAAAAAAGATGTCAAAACTGACTTTTTATGCACTTTCTACTCTATTTAATATCTTTTAAACATTAATATAGCTTCAAATTGGCTTAAAATCAATATTTTTGCAGAAGTGATAAGTAAATACAACAAAATGAAAAGGATTTTATACACATTAGCAAGCTGCATTTTCGCAACACTTGCATTCGTTTCATGTGCAGAAACTGAGGACGAGAACACAGTTAACGGTTTTGAATATGTTGATCTTGGCTTACCAAGCGGCACAAAATGGGCCACTTCCAATGTAGGTGCAAAGAAACCAGAGGCAACAGGTACATATTTTGCCTGGGGAGAAGTCACAGAAAGCAATTACACTGAGGTTGAATGCGAGACATTCGGACAATCAGTTTCAGATCTTACAAAAAATGGAATTATCCAAAATCAAAAGTTGGCTTCTGAATACGACGCTGCTACTCACGTCATGGGGATCGGCTGGTCCACTCCAACAACAAAGCAATTTGAAGAGTTGATAACAAACTGCACTTGGGAATGGCAAACTAATCCCAAAGGCTACAATGTTGTAGCAAAAAATGGCAACTCAATTTTCCTACCAGTCACTGGATACATGACAGATGAAGGAACTTTAAGTTACGCAGATGAAGGCTACTACTGGGCTTCTGACGTGGAGCAAGGTTCAACTCAGCAGTCGCTTGGATTAGGCATCAATTCTGATGAATATAAAATACGTTCATATTATCGTGAACGTGGAAGATGCGTGCGTGCTGTCACAAAATAACTCAGACTCTAAAATTATAACACATAAATAAAATGAACCGCAAAAAACTATTATTGTCAGCCCTAACTCTATGTGGGCTACAATGTAATGCCGAGGCTCTTAGCTACGATTTCGAAGCTACTGCCGACGATTGGGCAGGCCGTGGCGACGCTACTGTTGAGCTATCTACAGAGCAGCATCACAGTGGAGATCAAGCACTATTCGTGAGCAACCGTGCTGAAAGCTGGCATGGAGCATTGGTAAGCAATGCTGCTATCGAGCCAGGAAAAACTTACATCATCTCAGCTTGGGTATTCGTTTATTCAAACGGAAACATGGATTTGAGCCTTCAGTATTCAGCCGACGGTGAAAACTCCTACCCTGGCATCAATTCACGTGAGGCTTACGCATACAGTTGGACTGAGTTGAAGGGTGAGATCGTCATCCCAGAAGGTGTCGAGGATATCCAGCCATACATCCAGTGTACTAACAACCCTACTTTGGAATTCTTCGTTGATGATGTCACTATCGAAGAGAAGCAAGAGGAACTTGTTGATTTCTCTCAGCAGTTGCCTTTAAAGACTCTTTATAAAGACTACTTCAAATTCGGTACAGCAGCAACAGCAAGTGAGATCACTCCTAAGAATGCAAAGAACATGATTCTTCACCACTTCAACAGCCTTACTCCAGGTAATGAGTTGAAGCCAGACGCATTGTTGAATCAGGCAGCAAGTCAAGCCGACGGTGATAACGTCAATCCACAGGTACGTTTGTCTCCTGCAACTAAGGCAGTATTGAAATTCTGTGAGGATAACAAGATGCCAATGCGCGGACACGTATTTGTATGGCATTCACAGACTCCTGACTGGTTCTTCAACGAAGGATTCGAAACAGACGGAGCTACTGTATCAAAGGAAATCATGAGCCAGCGTATGGAGAACTACATCAAGAACGTAATCGAATTGGTGACTACATCCTACCCTAAGCTTAACATCTACGCATGGGATATCGTCAACGAGACATTCACTGACGGAGGTCAGATGCGTCAGCCAGGTAGCAACTACAAGGAGAATGAGCATTCTCGTTGGGTAGAGGTTTACGGTGACGCATCATTCATCGAAGAGGCATTCACATATGCTAGGAAATATCTGCCTAAGGGATGCAAAGCATACTACAATGATTACAACGAGTATATTGGCAACAAGACTGACGCCATATATAAATTGGTTAAAGATTTGTACGACAAAGGTCTTTGCGACGGTGTTGGCATGCAGTCTCACTTGAGCACGCTATTCCCATCTGCACAGCAATACGAGATGGCATTGTCAAAATTCGCTACAATCGGTTGTGACATTCAGGTAACAGAGTTGGATATCACTGTAGAGGACGGTTACACATTCGCAGATCAAGCAAAGCTATATGGCGAGTTGTTCCAGCTTTACAAGAAATATAAAGACAATATCAGTTTGGTTGCTCTTTGGGGAACAAACGACGAGATCAGCTGGAGAGCTTCTGGTCGTCCACTTGTATTCTCAAACTACCAGCCTAAGGGAGCATACGACAAGATCATCGAAGGCATGGAGATGCCAACAGATGTAAAGAAGATTGTAGCACAGAACAAAGTTGTTGTTACTCCTAACGTAACAAATGATGTAACTACAATCTACTGCAATGGAAATTTCTCATATCGTCTAATAAACCTTCTTGGTGAGGTTATAAAGACAGGTAATGGAAACGATCAAGCAACTGTAGCTTTGAATATTCCAAACGGAATCTATGTTATGGAAGTCGTAACAACTTCAGGAGAAAAGAGTGTTGAAAGAATAATCAAAAAGTAAAATTAGACAGAAATCACATAAAAGGTTTTCTGACGGTGCATCCTGATGGGTGCACCGTTTTTATTCCACTTAACAAAACCACAAGAAACAAAATACTCACAATCAACAATTTAATAAAGTAAATTTACGCATTTATACAATGTTAAGTGGATTAAAAATCCGTAAACAAGCAATGAACAATATCCTTTTACGACATTTCCAACCTCTTTTACGCATTTATAAAATCGATTTGCACAACATTATACTTCACCATATATTTGCATATGTAAAGAAAACGGCATCGGTCAGTCTTCATGTTAGCCCTTTTTCATTCGGTGTCGTTTTCTTTACTTTTAATGCCTTGGAAGAAAATGGTTAATGCGAAAAATTATTTACTCACATTGTGTGAATAAAGTGAGTTAAACAGGCAGATGATTCGATGTCATCGTAAGATTCCTGATCAGCGCCTTGGAACAAAATAGTTAGCGGAAAGATAGATTAAAATAAAATAATCTAATGCATGGATGCGAAAAAGATTCTATGCAATAAAAAACAAACACAGACGCTAATGCGAAACAGGCGAAAATTTAAGACATTTTTTTCCTTTAATATAAACAGCTTAGATGCGCGGTCTTGCATCTAAGCTGTTTTTATTTTATTTACAACTACTAATTGACTTTTGATTTTCTGATTATCTCATCATCTGATTTTACGACCTTAAAGTCTTTGCGCCCAAGATAAACTTTTTTTCCATCCTTTAATGCAGACACAGAGATCCTACACAAACGGGTTTCTTTCATTGGCACTATTAAAAAATCCTTATCTGATCTTATAATAGTGCCGTTAGAGACTGATACTGACAAATCTCTAGATGCAAATCCAGGAGCAGAAATAGACACAGGATTTCTCTGTTTGGCCAATAGAATATTTGAACTTATATTTGCAATTGGTTCTGACACCGTAAATTTGCTTGAAAATGGATATTCTGAGATGGTATTGTCTGTATTAGACACTTTTATACAACCACTATATTCCATAGTTCCTATAGAACCACACACAAACTCATATTTGTCTCTTTCCAAAGGTCTATTACCAACGAAGACAGTATAATTCAGTGCAGTGTCTATCTCAGCCAAATAGATTTTAGCTTTATACTTGTCCCCTCTAATTACAAAATTGCTTTCGGGAACCACAATTGCCTGACGAATTTTGCCAGCTGAAGAGTCCATATTACTTTCATCTGTCGCTTCTACAGGAGTTTCTGCCACAACAGCGACATCTTCCTCAGGTTCCTCAACTTTTACATCAGACTCTTTGGGGCTATAGATTAACTTACCGATAAGTACTCCAATAGCCAACATTAGTAAAGCATCACCAATACGTGTTTTTGATAATTCCATTTTTATAATATTACTAATTTATCTAAATATCAAATTTATAAAGATTCTCTCCCCCACTCCAAAAAAATTAGAAATCATATATTCTAATAAGATTGTGTTCTTTTAGCATATTCCATACTGAGGGCAACGGTTTTTCTTTATCTAAATAAAATGAAACTTTTTCTCCTGTCAATGCAGGATCAACGTGTCGTGTTGTCCAAACACGCAAATTTTAAACGCTCGCCCCTTCGGGCTCGCGTTGGGAAGTGGTGTTAGGGGGTTCTGCCCTTAACAATCCTCATTTTGGACAACTGATATATAATCACCAAAAGTAATTA
>JAZUGF010000011.1:0-18584 GCA_045641065.1 Paludibacteraceae bacterium
AGTAGGCCACTGCTGACGATAGTTCAAACCCAAACGAATCGCGTTTGCGTTTCCAGCCATCGCAGGATTTAGGCTAAATGGCACAATATTGTGGTTGGAGAATGTGTAGTCTTGCGAAAAGGCAGACACACTCACCATCCATATTGCCGATATTATCAATATTAGTCTCTTCATTATTCTTATCTTACAAGAGATTATCTTACAAGAGTCACAAAGCCACGGTTCTCGCCATCTCTTTCTAGATTGCCAAACTTACACTTATATTTGTAATACCAACCGTATACTCCCCATGGACACTCTTTTCCATTCCACTTGCCATCCCAAACATCATCCAGACCACGTCCTTCATACATAATCTCGCCAAGACGATTATATATGACATATGAGAATTCATCAATATAACGACCTCCATAGAATCTGAAACCGTCATTCTTCTCATCTCCATTTGGAGTGAATGCTTCAGGAGCCCAGATATCTTTCCACACGTACAACGATGTAGATCCTTCGTAAACACATCCATTTCCGTCAACAGCACGAGCAATCACACTTACTGAATCCCCTACCTGATTAGTGTTGTAACGATAATTCATTGTACGTCCTTCCATCTCCAAAGCTGTAGAGTAAGGTCGCCATGTCCAAGTAGCCTCAACAGGAGAAATTCCAGCGAACTGGACAGTCGGGTTATTCTCATCAATCCATCCAGGAGTCACAATAAAATCAAATGCCTTACGATTTGAAAAAGCAATGCTCTTATATGTTGTAGACTCGCAGCCATTCTCATCTCTACCCATCAAAATGAATTTGGTATCCTCATTGATGGATATCTCCATTGTACTTGAATTGAAATTTTCAGACAATCCTTCAGGCTCTGGTTCCGCACTCCACTCATAGAAGACACCACCAACAGCAGTAAGTTTGATTCGGTCACCCTCTCCAGGACATCCTTCTGCAGTTGAAAGTTTAATATCAAGTTTTGGAACTTCGTAAACCTTCAAATCATATTGTTTTCTGTCCTGACAACCATGTTCATCCTCACCTGTGACATACAAAGTTGTATTTATCATTGGTCTATAAGTGATTGTATTGCCAACCTCATTTGTTGACCAGTGGTAAGTTATACCGCCAGTCGCTGTTATTGTAGTCGGATCTCCAGGACAAACGATACTAGGAATACCTCTAACAAGAATATTAGGTTTATTCCATGGTTGGATAAGAATTCTCATATTAGAAGAACAATTCATACTTGTTCCCATGAGTCTGATATACATAGCACTGTCGGGTATGAAATCCAATGTTTTATTACGAACAACATTATTGCCATAATACCACTCAAAATAAGTAGCCCCCTGAGCCTCAAGATGCACATTTACTCCTGGGCATTCATTCGTGTCGCCTAAGAAACTAAGCTTAGGAGGATTAACAGGGAATATAGGGAAATCCTTAGTACTTTGACATCCAAACTCATCCTCACCAATAACCGTGAATATAGTATCACCAGATATTTTAGCAGTCAAAGTATCTCCTTGTTTTCCACATGTCCATGAATAATTTTTTGCTCCAGTTGCAACTATTGTAGCCATACTATCTCTGCAGACATTCACGTTGCCTACGATATCAAGAGCTGGCAATTCACGTAATCTTACGGTCACTACTGTATCTGCCACACATCCATTGCTACCAACTCCCTTCAAATTGTATCTTTCTATAGAACGTGAAGGAATCACCTTCAATTGGTCGCCATCCAAGCCCAATCCCCAAGAATAGGATTGTGCACCATATGCAGTTAGCAAAGCTTCTGTACCCGGGCATATAAGGCTATCTCCAGATATTGAAAGCTCCGGTTTCTGAAGTGCAAGAAGTTCTATATTTTTCTTAGCTTCGCAACCCATACGTTTACCAGTAACCGAGATTATCTGACTTTCTTCAGTCACCAAGAATTCTCGGTGCGAACCAGTTTTTCCATCATACCAAGTATAATCAGTAGCTCCAGACACATCCACGTTAGCTGTTTTTCCAACACAGGCTTCAAGGACACCAGAGACTTCAAGTATTGGAGTTGGCAACGTGTCGACAACCAAAGAATCTTTTGACTTACATCCATTTTGATCAATAGCGACTACTTTAATCAGAACTGGTTTTCTCACAATAAGATGAGTCTCCTTTTGATAATCAAAATATGTGCCATCAGCATACCAACTTTGGCTATCCACATTTCCTTGAACCGTCAAATCTGCTTTGTCTCCGACACATACACGACTAGGTGCATCTAGAATTACCTGTACCGGAACGACAACATTTACAGCCAACGTATAATTGACAGGACAACCATCATTACTCAATGCTGTTACCTGATATGATGCTGGGCCATCAGGAACATCTATCGCAGTTGTAGAATTTCCAGCTACTGGATACATCCATTTGATACTATTAGGATCAATTAGATTCATTTCACCTCCAACATTTAGTGTAACAGTATCAAATGCACATACATCAGAAGGTCCTGTAATGTAAAAATCAGGCAAACTTTTAATATAAACTGGAACACTTAACGAATCTACACATCCGTTTCTTGTCACTTTTACCTTCCAGTCTTCGTCTGTTAAAAGTTTTTTTCTCATATAAGATTGAGTAGAGCCATCTTGCCATTCAAATGAGTAACCCTCTTGAGATGCCAAATTCACATACGCAGCCTTGTCATTCTTACAAACCTTAGTTAACGAATCTGTAATTACAATTTTAGGACCTCTTTTTATCTTAATAAACTTATTTGCAGTTCCGGTACAACCATATTTATCAATACCCAAGACAAAGAAAGATGTATCACTATAGGCAACTATATCCATAGAGGCACCGTTAGAATATACGTGATTTCCAGTGATTGGATTCACTCCCTCATCCCAGTCATAACTTACCGCTCCAGTTCCTTTTATCGTGCCAGACTCTCCTGAACATAGTGAATCCGGCCCTAAAATTCCCACTGTAGGATTGGGATTCACATATATCTTAATGGAACCCTCCACACTACACAATGTTGTTGACACCGTACATTCATAAGTACTTGTAACTGTAGGTCGTACTACTAGTGAATCCGCAGTGTTTGCATTGTACCATTCAAATGAACAATCAGTCACATTGCTAAAAACCCTGATTACTACAGAATCTTTAGCACAAACAGTATCTCTTGATGCCTTCAATTCAATACTTGGTTTTTCATAGCGAGGGATAAAAACCGAATCTTTATAATCGCATCCATATTCATCCGTCGCTTGAGCGTAGTAGTAACACCCTTTGTCGTCAGCCACCGTGATTTCTCGGTCAGTGGTGTTGAACACTGTCTTTGTTGAATCCAACCAAGATAGTTTAGTATTGGAAGTCAAATTCATAGCTTTCAGCGTGACAGGATCATTTTGACACTTTGCAGACACCGAGTTAAGGATAAAGTTGGGATACTCAGGTACTACGACCGTAATAGTTGTATCATTAGTACATCCATTCTCTGTCATTGCAGTAAGCTTCACATTGTAAGGAGCTCCAGACACAAATTTATGTGTTACATTTTCATAAGGTTCAAATGTACCATCACCAAAATCCCAACCATATTTGAACAATCGATCATCATCAGTATTGATCTTTGACTCATTCGTAAATTCTACATTTCCACCACATAAAACCTTTGCCTTAAAATTAGGGTTTACTTTTACGGGCTTTAATTCTGTTGTCAAAACAATAGGCGTACATGTCGTAGCATCACCGCGCATCTCAACCTTATATTCTGAATTAGAAGTCATCTTATTACGTACGACTTCTACATGACTACTATCATTCGGATCTGGGAATATGAACATCTTTGAATCACCGACCGTAGGATTTTCAACACCATCAACGAACCACTTATAATGAGCAAATCCTTTAGGAGCTTTGATAGTCGGATTATCGCCACTATCACTACAATTGTGGATATCTAACTTTTTTTCTATTGATTCAACATAGAAATATCCATACGACTCATGACCTCCTGGCATCTCCCCGGAACCGCTACCTCTCAAACAGTCATGATTATAAAATATGATAGCCACCTCACTACCAACCATTCCAGTCAAATCATACACCGTTGACGTCCACGGCATATATGCATACTCAGTCACAGGAATCTTTTGGTTTGAACTATTCAACTGATTCAGTGATTGGTTACATGGACTTGTAGGCTTTTTCAAATAAGAGGCATCTTTGTCTGCACTAGTCTCAAATGACCCACATGATGGAATAGCATTTTGTCCATTTGGATTGTCATACTCGACATATAATCCGAATTGAGGAATCTGATCTCCATAATGTTTTGTTCCAGCATTTTCCGGATCGTGAAGAACACATGCAAAATTAAGAATCAACACAGTAGAATCTTTTGTGACCTTAAATCTATATGTGGCTCTTTCCGCTGCAGCTGATTTACTTACCCTATCTCCATCATTTTCAGCACCTCGATTTTTACCATATCCATAATATCCCAAACGAAACGCTTTAGCTCCATCCGGAAAAGGATTCTGGAAAAATTCATCACAACGTATAATTGGGTCATATACTGGTTTTATATCATTTATTATATGAAAACGTGGGGTTGTATCTGAAACAGTTGCGGTCCATTCATATTGTGCAGCACCATTTATATCAGGACGATAATAACGACCTGTCTCCATAACCCATCCGTCAAAATTTCCTTTAGAAAAATCAATATTTGGGGCTCCTACATCTCTAGCAGAAACCTTAAAGGTAAGTAATAGTAGTAACAGGCAAATCGCATATCTTATTTTCGCCTGCATCAGTTTCTCTGGATAATGAGTTCCGGTTTGAATCATAACGTGTCAACACTGGGTCCTTAAGGACTAACAAAATACCCTATTAAAATCATGAGTTTCAAAAGTCATCTACACTTTCGAATACTTTGCAATACTACTAAAAAATGTTAAAAAAAGCAAAATATTGAAAGAAAATAGGCAATTACGCATAATTAATGGGCAAAAAAATGCAAGTCTTTTGTCTTATTGTATCTTTTTTCATCATTAAAAATCAACATCTAATCCAAAAGAAAACGCTGTGCTTCTCGGATATGCAGAATAATCAACAGATGGAGTTGCCGACGTTGCTCGTCTAACACTCACCTCTGGATCGAAGCCGCTATATTTTGTCCAGCAGAATAAATTGTTGGCAGAAGCATAAACTCTTATTTTAGACATTTTAATTCTTTTCACTGCTTTATCCGGCAATGTATAACCCAATGTTAAATTCTGTAGACGAAGGAACGAACCGTCTTCAACAGCCCACGAATGAAATACATATCTTGTCATTATAGGCGACCATATTGTAGCATCAGCATTGATTTGAGCCATCTCCTCTGGCGACGCAATAGCTCCTTCGTTATTCAAATATGTCCAGTGGCCATCCACATCAGTAGACATATTTCTGTATGAATATTTGTTTGTTGTAGTATTCTCTATCTTGTTGGCATTGTACACATCACCACCATACTTCCAATAAAAATCAGCAGACAAGTCAAAATTCCAAATCTTGAAATTTAATCCAAATCCACCAGTATGCTTTGGCAACGCATTTCCAATCACCACTTTATCTGCCTCATCAATAGTACCGTCGCCATTCTGGTCCTTCAAACGCAATGATCCAGGACGTATTGTTCCAGCCAACAGTGTGGCATCCGATACAAGTCCTTCTTTCAAAGTGTAAGTTCTCGACTCGGGATCGTAGTTGAAATCATCAACAGTGTACCAACCATCTGTCTCATAGCCATACATTCTTCCGATGCTCTCCCCTACCTCAAGAATATAATCTCCGGTGATTTCAGATCCTGCCCAACCAGACGACATCTCCATCTTCTCCTCACCTCCTAAACTCTTGATCTTTGTGTCTGTAAAGGCGATGTTGAAATCCACGTCGAATTTGAAATTCTTTCTGTTTACCACACCTATGTTCAATGCCAATTCCACTCCTCGATTCTCCGTAGAACCAACATTTTGCATCATATACTTGTATCCGGAAGCATATGGTAGTTTTGTTTGAAGAAGCAAATCCTCAGTTGTGTTCTTATAAACATCGGCTGTCAACTGGAATCTATTATTCACAAAGCCAAGATCCAAACCAATATTACGTGAGATGGTTGTTTCCCAAGTCAAATCAGGATTAGGCTTATACTCTCCCGTCTTCAAATATGAAAGATATTCTCCATCAATCTCAAGGACACCGTCTCCATCGGAAGGGGCCGAGTAAACTTGCTGGTAAAGATTACTGCTGATGCGATTATTTCCCGTCGCACCGATGCTATATCTCAACTTCGCATTGCTTAAAAATTCTGCGTTTTTCAAAAATTCCTCCTCGTTGAGTCTCCATCCTATTGAAGCCGACGGAAATTGTCCCCACTGATGTCCTGATGCGAATTTGCTTGATCTATCAGCTCTGTAAGTTGCTGAAAATAAATATCTATCAGCGAAAGAATAGTTTGCTCGACCAAAATACGACATTATCACATCGTTAGGCAAAATTGCAGAATTGGATGGTTGCGGAGTACCAAGACTCATATTGGCAAGACACTGTTCCGCATTAAGATACTCTGGGAAAAATCTGCTCTCACTCTGAATATAATTTTCTTTCTTCTTCAAATACTCCTCACCTGCAAGAACTGTCAAAGAGTGACGTTTCAGTTTTTGCAAAAGTTTGAACGTTGCTGTATTGGAATTACGGAAAGTTGACTGACGCAAATTAAGAATCGACGCCATAGGAGCGTTTCCGTTCTTCAATGCTTGCGAAGTACCAACACCATAGCAACGATCTGTCTCACTGAACAAGCCATTCACACCAATCTGAGAATTCAAATCAAGGAAGTAGACGGGAGAAATCTTAACTCCCAAATCTCCCTTCACACCATTCTGACTCTGTTTACGATAGTCTGCGTTATTAACATCTATAGGATTATAAGTGCTCGACACTGATTCAAAATCATCCACATCTTCTATATTCAACGGAGAATAAAGCAATGCGTTTCGCAGACGAGCATCAGTGTTGCTACCCTCTGTTGAGACACCAGCACCGTTTTGTAACTTATTGAAATATGAAGCGTTTAAATCAAATGACAAGTATTTTGACACCTCATGATTTATGTTTATTCCAAGATTATGTCGACGCGATTCCTGTCCAATCACGATTCCATTATTGTCGTTGTAATCATAGGCTAATTTGAATGCTGTATTGTCTTTTTTGTATGTAGTGATGATTGATTGATTCATAAAGAACCCATTCTCACCAAACAGCTGCTCAACCCAATCATTCTGTGGAACCGACTGATATTTGGAAAGTTCATCATATGTACCATAGACAGAAGAGAACGATTCCAATGCCTCCTCACTCTTCATCGCCGCAGTCTCATAGCAGAATTTAGCATAATCATAAGGAGATAAAACCTTCAATTTATTTTTGAAAGTACGGAATCCATATAGAGATTTATACGAAGTCTTCAATCCATCCTTCGTCGCCTTCTTTGTAGTAATCAAAACGACACCAGATGCGGCACGTGCTCCATACACAGCGGCAGAAGCAGCGTCCTTAAGGACATCGATTCGTTCAATGTCAGAAGAGGAAATATTCGAAATATTGTCGACGGGGAAACCATCCACAATATACAATGGAGAATTGTTACCAGTGATAGATGTACCTCCACGCACAATGATCTCAGCCTCACCCATTCCACCACCTTCACTCATCGACACATTGACACCTGCTATCTTACCTTGTATAGCACTCTCTACATTGCCATTTTCTCCCTGGATTGCTTGAGTTGGTGTAAGAGACGAGTTAGCTCCTGTCAAATCCTTTTTGTGAGCCACACCATAACCAACCACCACAAACTCATCAATTTCATATTCAGGTTCAGCGTACAAAGAATCAACATTTTGCTCCTGTGCAATCACGTCGGCACACGATATTATTGCGACTAACAGAGACGCAATCTTAAATGAGATATATTTTGAGTCCTTTAATAATATCATTCCTTTATAATGTGTGCGACAAAAATACACAAAAAATACGAATAATTACGAAAACGATGACGAAAACGAAAACACCTGCTATAGCGTTATAATACGCTTATATCATAACATTTTCGCGACACATCGTTTGTTTCATCCTCGTTGTCGATACGTAATGTGTTTTTTTTCAAATAGTTTTTGCAAATAAGACAATCTTTCTCTATTTTTGCGTCAAATTTTGAAAATTAACAACAAAGATGACAAAGGCAGAATTAGTTAATGAGATATCTGTACGCACAGGCATCAGCCGTGAGGATACTCTTATTGTAGTTGAGGGATTTATGTCTGAGGTTAAGAGAGCTATGCGTAAGGGTGATAACATTTACCTACGCGGATTCGGCACTTTCCTAGTTAAGACAAGAAAAGAGAAGACTGGTAGAAACATCACTCAGAAGAGCACAATCATCATCCCTGAGCACAAGATTGCTGCATTCAAGGCTACAAAGGACTTCATTTATGAAAATGGAGACTATATGAGCGTAGAGGGCAAGAAATAAGCCGGAAGTGAACTTTAGTAAAAATTATTAATACATTAGATTATGCCAAGCGGTAAGAAGAGAAAAAGACATAAAATGTCTACTCACAAGCGCAAAAAAAGACTAAAGAAGGATCGTCATAAGAAGAAATAATCCTTCACGGTATTTTGCAAAAAGAAAGCTAAGAACAAACGTTGATTGCCGTAAAAAGCTCAGTGTTTGTTCTTTCTTTTTATCTAAGACCATGAGACAATGTAATTTTCTACATTTCAAAATGTTATCGTCAACGTTTTCGTTTTCGTCTATTACATTAGTCCTCAACAAAAACAATTCAAAGTGAATAATGAACTAATTATCGACGTTCAGGAAAGCGAAGTAAAGATTGCCCTCCTTGAGGACAAGAAACTTGCATCCTACCACTCTGAGAACAGAGGGGCTGAGAACAAGTACGCCGTGGCCAATATCTATTTGGCTAAGGTAAAGAAGCTTATGCCTGGACTAAACGCGGCTTTCATCGACGTGGGCTACGATAAGGGTGCATTCCTTCACTATCAGGATCTTGGTCGTGGTTATCGTTCAACACAGCGTTTCCTACGCAATGTTTTGATGGACGGTTCACGTGCTCCTAAAGTACAGGAGGTTGAGCTTGATCCGATTCTGGAGAAGGAAGGAGACATCAAAGATGTTCTTGCCCCAGGTCAGGAGATTTTGGTGCAGATTGAGAAAGAACCGATTTCAACAAAGGGTCCTCGTCTGACTGCTGAAATCACAATCGCTGGCAGATTCCTTGTGCTTGTTCCATTGTCGGACAAAGTTTTCGTGTCGCAGAAAATCAAATCTAATGCGGAAAGAAAACGCATCAAGGAGATTCTTTCTAAGTGTCTGCCTAAAAACTTCGGCTGCATCGCTCGTACAATGTCGGAAGGGAAAGAGGAGGCTGACTTCAACGACGAAATCAAAGACTTGATTGAGAAGTGGGAAGACATGGTTAGCAAGTTAAACAAGGAGGAGCTACCAAAGCTTGTGCTTAAGGAAATGGACTCCGTGACAGGTTTGCTTCGCGATACATTGTCTCCAGACTACGACAGCATCGTTGTAAACGACAAGGATGTCTACAAAGAGGTGTTGAGCTACGTCGGCCAGATTGCTCCAGAGAAAAAGGATATCGTCCAGTATTACGAGGATGAGATTCCACTGTTTGATTTCTACAAGGTAACAAAACAGATCAAGAGTTCTTTCGGCAGAACTGTTGTCTTCAAAAACAGTGCGTATCTAGTGATCGAGCAGACCGAAGCCTTGATGGTGATCGACGTGAATAGTGGAAACCGTTCAAAGAGCAGCAACGACCAAGAGACAAACGCACTTGAGGTGAACCTTGCGGCAGCCGACGAGATTGCACGACAATTGCGTCTACGCGATATCGGAGGAATCGTGGTGATCGACTTCATTGATATGGCAAAGGGAGAGAATCGCGTCGCCCTATACGACAGAATGCGTCAGAACATGGCTCGCGACAAAGCACGCCACAACATCCTGCCATTGAGTAAGTTCTGCCTAATGCAGATCACACGCCACCGTGTACGTCCAGTCACAAACATCAAAACAGAGGAAGTTTGTCCTACTTGTCACGGAACAGGCAAATGTCAGCCAACTATTCTGTTTGAAAACGAGATTGAGGAGAAGATACGTTATGTGAAGGAAGAGAAGAAAATGGAAAACTTCACCATCTACGTACACCCTTATATCTACACATATTTGAATGACGGTCTTTTCTTCACAAGTTTGAAGTGGAAATGGCGTCGCAAATATTGCAAATTCAACCTGCTCAAAAACGAAGACTTCGGTATGCTACAGTATAAGTTTATCGACAAAGACGGAGCAGAAATCAACCTGAACCCTGAGAAAGAAGAATTGCCAATAGAGGAGTCAAACGAAGAATGCAAAGAAAACGGCAAGAAAGGCAAATAATTCTTTTGATGAAACCTAATGTGTGGGCAGGCATAAGACCTGCCCCTACACAAACAATAAAAGGCGGAGCTTGTTGCAAGTTCCGCCTTTTTCAAGATTAATCACTTTCGTCTCTATGTAGACTAATTATCCAAGTCTTTTCATCGCTTCTATTGTGGCGTCTCTGTCGCCCAATGCTGAAAATCTGATGTATCCTTCTCCGCTAACACCGAATCCAACTCCTGGTGTTGCAACAATATTCTTCTCTTTCAATAGGTAATCAAAGAACGCCCACGAATCCATTCCAGCTGGAGTCTTGGCCCATACATATGGACTGTTCTTTCCTCCAAACACTGTATAACCAGCAGCTTCAAGACCGTTTCTGATTATCTGGGCATTTGTCATATAATAATCGATAGTATCCTTTACTTGCTGCTTTCCTTCCTCACTGTAGATAGCCTCAGCAGCACGCTGGATAACGTATGCTGTTCCATTGAATTTTGTGCACTGGCGACGGTTCCATAGACCATTCAACGCCACTTTCTCTCCTTTAGCGTTTCTTGCCATCACTGTCTTAGGAATGACAGTCAAACCACATCTTGTTCCTGTGAATCCTGCTGTCTTTGAGAAACTGCGGAACTCTATAGCACACTGCTTTGCTCCCTCTATCTCGTAGATTGAGTGAGGGACGTCAGACTCACGGATGAATGCCTCGTATGCAGCGTCAAATAGAATCAACGCATCGTTTGCTAATGCATATTTAACCCACTCTGTAAGCTGAGTCTTTGTCAATGTTGTGCCAGTTGGGTTGTTAGGGAAGCATAGATAAATCACGTCTACCTTCTCCTTTGGTAGAGACGGTACGAATCCGTTCTCTGCTGTACATGGAAGGTAAACAATCTTGCTCCAACGTCCGTCAGCAAGCAAGTCACCTGCTCTACCAGCCATCACATTTGTGTCGATATATACAGGGTAAACTGGATCAGTTACAGCTACAACGTTGCCTAAACCAAGAATGTCACCGATGTTACCAGTGTCGCTCTTTGCACCGTCGCTAATGAAAACTTCATCACTGTCAAGAGATACTCCGCGAGACTCGAAATCGTTCTTGATGATTGTGTCGATCAAAAACTTATATCCCTGCTCAGGACCGTATCCACGGAAAGTAGACGAATCTGCCATCTCATCCACTGCCTTATGCATTGCCTTAATAACAGCATCACACAATGGCAATGTAACGTCGCCAATACCCATACGGATAATTTTTGCCGACGGATTAGCATCCTTGTATGCAGCAACTCTCTTTGCTATCTCAGAAAACAGATAACTGCCTGGCAGTTTCTGGAAATTATCATTAATTGTAACCATATCACTATTTCAAATCTTTTTTTCTAAAATTTTATTCGTAGGGGCAGGTTTCAAACCTGCCCGTTATTATCATCAAATCACAACCGCATTATATTTCTACTTCGCCTTCAAACACTGTTGTTGCCGATCCAGTCATGTAGACGTGGTTGTCAGCCTCACTCCATTTAATATGTAGGTCACCACCACGCAGTTTTACACAAACATCACGGTCAGTTAATCCGTTTAGCACACAAGCGACTGCTACTCCACAAGCACCTGTTCCGCAAGCCATTGTTTCGCCAGCTCCACGCTCCCATACTCTCATTTTCACTTCACTACGGCTGTGAACCTCAACAAACTCAGTGTTTGTCTTGCGAGGGAAAGCTGGGTGACACTCGTATGATGGACCAATCTTCTCCAAATCCAACGCATCCACATTATCAACGTAGATGACTGAGTGAGGATTGCCCATGCTGACACATGTTGTCAACTTTGTTTCGCCAAGCACTTCGATAGGTTGGCTGACGACCGTCGGCAGATCAAATGTGGTTGGGACATCCAAACCTTTCAAGATCGGTTCTCCCATATCCACCGTAACTGTCTCAACCTTACCGTCTACAACATGAAGATCAAGAATCTTAACTCCTGCAAGAGTCTCAAGCGAAACCTTAGTCTTTGTTGTCAAACCCTTGTCGTAGACATACTTGCCGACACAGCGCGATGCATTACCACACATCTCCGCTTCCGAGCCATCGGAGTTGAACATACGCATTCTAAAATCACACGTCTCACTTGGCAAAATCATCACGATACCATCAGATCCGATACCTGTGTGACGATCACTCAACTTGATTGCGACCTCACTTGGATTGCCAATTTTTTCTGTTGCTCCATTGATATAAATGTAATCGTTGGAGATGCCATGCATTTTAGTAAACTTCATCGTTCAACCTCCTTTTTAGTTCGTTTTACGTTCGGTTCGTTTTATGTTCAGTTCGTTTTACGACTGCAAAATTATAGCTATTACGGATAGCTGAAGATGGTTTCAATTGCCTTTATGGAAGAAAATAGCCCATTTAACTAAATTGTAAGAAATTTATATTGTTTTAATTACAATCCGTAAGTAAAATTGAATATAAAATATCAATTCACTACAAATTAAACATACAATACCTTCATTTGGTTTTTATGTTAAAAAATCATAAAGTACATTTCTTCCAATTTTAATATACATTTCGTCATTTTAGTTAACTAATTATTGTTGTATTATACAAATTAGGTTTTTACAATTAATTATATTTGCAAGAAAAAACAGAGAGTATATATAAACGATATGAGAAAGCTAATATTTTCAGTACTAACAGCATTGGCTTGCACGGTTCAAATCGCAAATGCGGAGACGCAGGTGTTGACTCTAGACAGTTGCCGTGCGTTGGCAGTACGCAACAACAACGATCTGAAAATGTCGAGTGCCAAAAAGCAGAAGGCATACTACGACAGAAAAGCGGCATTCACTAAGTTTTTACCTCGTGTAACTGCCACAGGAGCATACATTTTCTCATCGAAAGACATAAGCCTTCTTTCTGAAGAGACACAAAACAAGTTAAACAACCTTGGTACAACTGCGGGAGCAGCTATGGGTCAGGGATTGCAGAACATGTCTCAGCAGACAATGCAGCAAATTCAGCAGCAGACAATGCAGCAGATTATGCAGAATCCTAATTTGGCTCAAATGGTAATGCAGAATCCTGAGATGCTACAGATGTTGCAGAATATGCCACAGCAGGTGCAGGGCATGACTCAAAATATGGCTCAGGGCATCAATAACGCTGTCGCTCCACAGTTGAACGCTGTCGGTTCGGAGATAGTCAAAGAGTTTGAGATTGACAACACAAACGTAGGAGTAATCTCAGTGATGTTGACACAGCCTTTATATATGGGAGGTAAAATTGCAGCCTACCATAATATAATGAAGAAAGTAGAGCAGTTGACAAACGCTCAGTCAGTAGGTAAGGAGAACGACGTAATTGTTGAGACTGACGAGGCTTACTGGAGAATCGTAGGTTTGGAGTCGAAGAAGAGATTGGCTCAGAGCTATCTTCGTACAATCGACACTTTAAATAAGGATGTAGAGAAACTTATCGAGGCTGGTTTTGCCACTAAAGCCGACGGTTTGAAGGTTAAGGTGAAATTGAACGAAGCTAAGGTTTCTGTAATCCAGGTGGAGAACGGAATCACACTCTCTAAGATGCTTCTTGCTCAAATTTGTGGACTTGACATGAATTCTGACATTCAGCTTGCCGACGCTAATATCGATGCTGAAGGATTCGTGATTCCAGAGACTACAGCAACAGCCAACATAGATGAGGCTATCCAGGCAAGACACGAGATGCAAAGTCTTGCATTAGCAAAGGAGATTAGCGAAGAGAAGGTGAAGATCGCACGTAGTGAATATCTTCCTTCATTGGCTCTAATGGGAGGTTATACAACAACAAACCCATCTGCATTCGACGGAATTAAGAATGAGTTTGGAGGCATGTGGAACGTAGGAGTCGTATTGAAGGTGCCAGTTGTAACATGTGGAGAGAGAATCTACAAGGTTAGAGCAGCAAAGGAAGAGGCTAAGATAGCTGAATACCAGTACGATGAGGCTAAAGAGAAAATCACATTGCAGGTCAATCAGAATACACAGAAGGTTGCAGAAGCAAGCCAGCGTCTACAGACAGCAAAGGAAAGTTTGAAGGAAGCACAGGAGAATCTTCGTTACGCAGAGGTCGGAATGAAGGAGGGAATGATTCCTGTTTCAGATGTTCTTCAGGCAGAGACAGCATTGCTAAAAGCGCAGAGCACAGCTATCGAGGCTGACATTGACCTTCTATTGGCAGATTTGTATTTGAAGAAATCATTAGGAAAGATTCAAAACGCTCATTAAATTCGGACACATCCAAGTTGGAATAAAAAAGAAGATTGTAAAGGGCGGAACGCCCTTACCCTCTCCAAACGCGAGCCCGTAGGGCGAGCGAAATATAAAACCACAGAGGACAGGAGTTCTCTGAGAGAATATTGATAGAGCATTATAAAAAGTAACAAAATAAAATCTAAATAAGATGAAAAATAACGGAGTGATAATTATCGCGATTTGTGTAATCGTTGTAATTCTAGGAATAATTCTATACGGTCTAACAGCCTCAACACCAGAGCCAGTTATCCAGGGAGAGGTTGAGATTTCAGACTATCGTTTGTCATCTAAAGTTCCTTCTCGTGTAATGGAAATCAAAGTACAGGAGGGCGACTTTGTAAAGAAGGGCGACACAGTTGCTATCATGGAGGCTCCAGAGGTTGCAGCAAAGCTTTCTCAGGCAGAGGCAGCTAAACGTGCTGCACAGGCATTGCAGAGTAAGGCTCAAGCAGGTGCACGTAGCGAGCAGATTGAAGGAGCGTATGAGATGTGGCAGAAAGCAAAGGCTGGTCTTGACGTTTACGAGAAGACATACCAGAGAGTTGAGAAACTATACAACGAGGGTGTGATCGCAGCACAGAAGAGAGATGAGGCATTCGCTCAACTTGAGGCTGCTAAGGCAACCGAAAAGGCAGCAAAGTCACAGTATGATATGGCAATGAACGGAGCTCAGCAGCAAGATAAAGATGCCGCTGCTGCACAGGTAGCAAGAGCAAAAGGTGCTGTTGCGGAGGTTAACTCATATATAAATGAGACAATCATTCGTGCATTGGCTGACGGTGTTGTAACAGAGATCTTCCCAGAGGAAGGAGAGTTGGTTGGTTCTGGTGCTCCAATCATGAACGTAGCCAAGGCTGACGGTGCTTACCTAACATTCAACATTCGTGAGGATTTACTAAAGGATTTTGAGGTTGGTAAGGAAGTGAAAATATTCATCCCTGCAAAGGACACTACAATCAGCGCTACTGTAAGCGGAATGAAGAACGTAGGTAGCTACGCTGTTTGGAAGGCAACTAAGGCTCTTGGTCAGTACGATCTTAAGACATTTGAGGTTAAGATGCGTCCAGAGTCACAGGATTTGAAGTTGGCAGCAGGAATGAGTGCCATCATTAAATAACGAAAACGAAAACGAAAACGAAAACGTTAACGAAAACACCAATAATGTAGAGACGGGGCATGCCCCCGTCTTGATGTAATAAATAATTAAAAGAGTATGGATATAAAGTCAATTTTTAGTAGACTAAAAAAGTTGGCTCTTAGAGAGGTCGAGATCTCCAGACGTCGCCCACTCTACCTATTCTGTTTGCTTATCGCCCCCGTCTTCTTCAGTTTCATGTTTGTCGACGTGATGAAAGAAGGAGCTCCGCATGAGGTTCCTGCGGCCGTTGTTGACGAAGACAACAGTCAAATTTCAAGAACTCTTTTGCGAACTCTTGATGCTATGCAGGAGACGGATTTGACAGTGAGATACAAGGATTTCTCCGACGCTAAAGATGCACTACGCAGAGGAGAGGTTTTTGCAATAGTCCATGTACCAAAAGGATTGTCTGAGAAGGCAATGACTCAGCGTACTCCTACAATATACTTCTACACTAACGATGCCTATTTCTTAGCAGGAACATTTCTTTTTAAGAATATGAAGGTGTTGGGAGAGTTGTCTGGACTTGCGATCACAAAAGCAACACTGTCAGCAAAAGGTTTGGATGACGACAGAATCATGGGACTCATACAGCCAATCACAGTGGAGTCACATCCGTTGAATAACCCGTCGCTTAACTACTCAATCTATTTGACAAACATGTTTATTCCGGCTATCATACTTCTTATGGTATTCATCGCAACATGTTACTCAATCGGTTTGGAGTGGAAGCGAGGTACACAGAAGAAATGGTATAAAGACGCAGGGGAAAATGTAGTTGTTGCGTTGACTGGCAAACTATTGCCTCAGACAGCAGTCTTCATGCTACTATTCCTTTTCATGGACGTCTTCCTTTATAAGATCAACGGATTCCCAATCGCATGTTCAATGCTACGATTGCTTGGCATACAGTTATTGGTTACACTTGCGTCGCAAGCATTCTCTGCAGCCATCTTTGGTATTCTTGCAGGACAGATGCGTATGGCGATGAGTGTAGCTTCATTGCTTGGAGTGCTTTCCGTTTCACTTTGCGGATTCACATTCCCAATCATTGCGATGCCGAAGATTATGGAGGCGATATCATGGCTATTGCCATTGCGTCACTACTATCTAATATACTGCAACCAGGTATTGGACGGGTTCCCAATCATCAACGTTTGGAAATCATTTGCAGTTCTTGTAGCAATCCTCGGACTTCCACTTTTGTTCATCAAAGCGTACGAGAAAGCATTCAACGAGGTGAATTACAAAGCATAAAAAGAGATTAAGATGAAAATACTTCAAATATGCTATAACGAGTTTAAGGAGATTTTTGCGGATCTCGGTATTGTGATCTTCGTAATCATCTTGCCGCTTGCCTACCCTTTGCTCTACGCCTACATTTACGACAATGAGGTTGTGAGAGAGGTGCCAGTGGTGGTGGTCGACGATTCACAAACCAGCATCAGCCGTGATTTCCTACGTCGCTGTGACGCGTCACCAGATATCAAAATCATCTCGCATGCTACCGGTATGGAGCACGCACGCACATATCTTGAGAGCATGGATGCGTATGGTATCATCCGTATTCCGCGAGAGTTTTCAGATGATATCGCAGCAGGTCGTCAGACAGCAGTCGGCATCTACGCCGACATGGCGAGTATGATGTACTATAAGAGTTTGATGGTCACATGTGCAGTGGTGGCTCAGGATATGAATAAAGAAATCAAGGTCAAGAAGATTGGAAGTTCAACCAGTCGTGAGGCTGAGATCTCCGCGTCGCCAATCACATATGAATCGGTAGCAATGTACAATCCACAGAGCGGATATTCATCGTTCTTGATTCCAGCAGTGTTGATGCTTATCATACAACAGTCTATGATGTTAGGAATTGGAATGCACATGGGAGGCACTCGAGAGACAAATTTCGGTTTTGCGATTCCTAAGGGCGACCTATATCACAATCCCGTCTACATCTATCTTGGCAAGATGCTTGCATATTTCTTGATTTATATTGTCGACGCAATCTATTTCTTCGCCGTCGTCAACAAAATCTTTGATCTGCCGCAGATGTCTTCATTCGGCACATACCTTGCATGGATGGTTCCGTATTTGATCGCATGTATCTCATACTCGATTCTATTCTCAGCATTGGTATACCGACGCGAGGATTGTATCATGTTGTTTGTGTTCCTAAGCGTACCTTTGATTTTCATCTCGGGTATCAGCTGGCCGATCTCAGAGATCCCTGACAACTGGAGATATTTCTCATATCTATTCCCGTCATCACTTGGTATCCATGCATACGTCCGTACTAATACAATGGGTGCGTCTATTGATGATATCGCATTCTACCATTGGGGATTGATCATCCAGGCTGGTGTCTACACTATTCTATCGTTAGTGTTCTACTACTGGCAGTTGAAGAAGAGAAAGATAGAAGAATAATTCATAATGCCGAATGCATAACGCAGACACATTGTGATGGTTTCGGATTTGTAGAGACGGGGCATGTCCCCGTCTTTTCTGTTTTAAATAGATTGTTCGAACATGTCTAATATTCAATTTCTCATTTCACTGGGGTTCCATGCGAATTCTTAACCTCCTTCATCACAAAGATACTATGAAAGTAACCCACACTCTCTATATTA
>JAZUGF010000012.1:0-54457 GCA_045641065.1 Paludibacteraceae bacterium
GATCAGTGTTGCCATAATCACTTACTGCCTTGTTGCCATTGTCCAGCATGACATGCAATTAAAGCGCTCTACTTACGAGGTTTTGCAGATTCTTAGCCTCTCATTGACAGACAAGACACACTTGCGTGACCTGTTTGATAAGACTAATTTCAACGATGTCAAAGATCTATTTATTCCCATTATTCCGGGATTATTTGATTAAATTTTATATGTCCCATTTTAACGGGACACTAATGAATCGGAATATAAAATTAAGGCTCTTTTGTAGTTTATGACTGATTCGTCAATTTGAGGATTGCAAAGGGCGGAACGCCCTTGCCCACCCAAAGTGCGAGCCGAAGGCGAGCACATATAAATCAACCACAGAGGCTCAGAGCTCTTAGAGAAAGACTACGTCTTTTTTTGAGAAAAAGAGATAGATATCAGTCAACAGATGGAAAAGAGCCAAAATTAATGAATGTATGAGTTTTGTTATTAATTATTTATTGTTCCCGGTGATAGTTTTGATTTTGGGATTATTATCGGTAGTGATAGCGAAGAAGAATAAATTGTTGGCCGATAAGAAGGCGGTAATAACAGTGTTGGCTTCGAGCCTGCTGTATTCGTTGTTTGGTCTGAGTGGATTCTTTGGCGTGACGTTTATGCCGTATGGATATCTTTGTATTCAGTTTTTATTTCTGCTTTTGGGATCTGTCAATTTGAAGACGTTGCAGTATTTTATACCGCAGTTGAAAGAGAAGAATCCGATGATTATGTTGTTAGTCATTGTGTTACAATTACTTTTGGCGTGGGCAGTATTTGCGATCATCTTCAATTTTGCAAACGATTTACAGTACGGATTCTGGGCAGGCACAAGTTTGATGCCACTGATGTTTTATCCGGTTTTTGAGATGACGTATCAATCATATCTTGACATCCCAGCTGAGATTTATAAGATCAAGGTTTATGGTCCAAATGATCAGTTTGAACCTCCACATGCAGAGTTGGATGTTAATCAGGTGATGGTGGTTGGAATCAATGTGCCAAGATTTGTTGGAGATGAGAATGAAGCAATCGTCAATAGTAAAGCCATGAAAACGTTTGTGTTAGGAGATTGGTTTGGTATGATTATCAGTGATTACAACAAGCAGCATCTGGATAATCAGGTGGAGTTGTTTGGTCAGGATGGATCATATGGTTGGATTTTTTATACTGAGAAATCATTTCTTAAGCAGAGACGATATTTGGATCCGGATGAGACGTTTGAAGCAAACGGATGGATTAGTGATTGTATGGTTGTAGCGAGAAGAGTAAAAAATTAGTAAAGTTATGAATATGATGTTTAAGTCAGTTAATTGGATGCAAGGAATGAGTGTTTCATCATCACATTTCATTGCGACAGAGAATTTTTTGATGGAGCGAATGATGCTCCACACCGCAGCACTTCAGGATAAGTTCACATACGGTATGCTACCTGCGTATGATAATGATGAGGCTGATCAGATACTGCTTAGAGTGGAAGGTAAAGGCGACGGTACACGTTTGGTTTTGGATTCATATCATGGAATTACACGAGGCGGATGTTTGGTTGAGGTTTCCCCATCTCAAGTGGTGATTTGTGAGTTGAATTCAGATTTAGATCCGGCTGAGTATGGATGGGATATTGTTTTGTCGGCATCTCCGTTTGACAGACGGCCATGTGGAGAACCCAACATGATGGAGAATCCACCACGTTATCCATTCGTGGAACCTGTGTGTAAACTCTCTGTTATAGAGAGAGATAAGGATAGAGTGAATGAGTATGGACCATTTGATGTGGTGGTAGGATTGTTGTGGAAGAAAGACGGAGAATTTAAGTTGGACAACGATTATATTGCACCCTCTTTGGCGATGTCTTCAAATGTCAAGTTGAAAAAATGTATGACTTATTTTTCACAGTCGCTAACAATGATAAAGAATTCGTTGACTGTGATTTTCGGTAAAGCTTGTTCTGCTAATTCCAATAAGATGGATGTTTTGGAAAATACGTTAGTTTTTTGTCGTGAAATGCAACGTTCGATGGCCAACATGGACTTCCGATTGAATAGTTATGGACTATCTTTGTCTCCGTACCAAGTGGCGGAAATCTTCGGTGGAATGGCAAATTCCATATTGTTAAGTTTGACATTCATCCCAAAGACTGACAAGGATGAGATGCTGAAGTATTTTTATGAGTGGAATGGCATAGCACCGTCGGCTTTTGAGCAGATATTGACAGAAGCATCAAGATCGTACCGTCAGAATAGAATTGAAAAATCAATGACGTCAATTAGCAATATGCTGAAGATGCTTGAGGATTTGATGGTGGTGTTGAGTAAACTTGATTATGTTGGCCAAAGAAAAGAGAGCATGGTCATTTCGGTCACTTCCGCAAAAGAAGGTGGCGAACAGGTTAAGAAATCAAGTTGGCTATTGTAGTTTCAGGTTTCAACTATGGATTTTAATAAAGAGATAGCAGCAGACAAAAATTCCCTTTACACGGATTATCGAGCAGAATTTGTTGCAGCCTCACTTATCGAAAATGGTTTGGATCCAAATGAGGTGAGAGTCATTCGTGAGGGTATTTCGAAAGGAGGCAAGAATATCGATAAGATAGTGAGAAAAGAGTCTACGGATAAATTCTCCAAATACCTTGATGTCTATGCGAGAAAAAGGAATCTGTATGAATCATTACCAGAAGGATTGTTTCATAAACGGATGGATATCAGTGACAAAAAGGGAAAACAAGCAGTCCTAGACTACATAAAGAAAGAGAGGGAAGTGGCGTTGAATGCGTCTAGGTTCTTTAGACCATTTGAGATGACGTTGGATAGACTTCTCGTTGAGGCTAATCGTTACGAAATGAGGTTGGAGAAGCGAGAAAAGTACGATGATTTCTCTCGATTATTTGGATCATTATGTCCGTTGTTGACGGAATTGCCGTTGGATAAATCACTCTTTATCGTGTCTATTCTGTCGCAAACTTATCGGTTGACGCAGCCGGAACAGATAGCTGAGATCCTTTCCGTAGTATTGGAATGTGAGGTGGAGATTGAACTTACATATGAGCAAATGACGATGGAAGCAGATCAGAACGGTTGGCAATTGGGAGAGAATAGATTAAGCGTATCGACGGTGCTCGGTGGAGAGGTACAGGATTGTTTCCCGATGATGAAAGTCTGGATAGATTCGTTGCCATCACAGTATAAAGATTTGGTGTTTGAAGATAGTTTGGCACATCAAAGACTGATGGACATTATGGATTTGTTCGTGCCTGCAGATACAGAAATAAGTATAAATATCAATGTTGCCAAAGAAGGATTAACGTTCTTGTTGACTGAAAATGAGACACTTCTTGGCTATTCAACAGTATTATCATGAAAGCGTTAAATGAGAAAGAAACTATGATGAAGCATGTGGAGTTTATGGTTCACATGATGGCTCTGATTATTATGACATTGTTATTCGTCTTCTCCTTTTTGAAGACGTCAGAAGCGGAAATCTCGGAGATACAATCAAAGACATCCGACTGTGAGCGAATCTTTATGGTGCAGATGGAATTGTGTGATGACATTGATGATTTCTTCACACGTTATAGAGCCTTCGATGGTAAAGATGATGTGAATGCTGAATTCCTTATGAGATCTATTGTCGACAGGAAGATGGAGATGACGAAGAAGATAAGCCTACTTCCAACAAATGATGTGAAGATACATTCGTTTATGATGTCAAAGATGGATGGATTCCTACGTGTCAGGGATTCGATTTCATCGGTGAAGAAGGAGGAAAACAGAGTTAAAGAGGATCTGTTCATGTGTAATAGGGATTATAAGAAACTGAATAAACAAAAGAGAACCAGTCAATTTTTACAGTAACTATGGCAAAAAACAGTACAGTATTGACATCCAAAGAGAAGGTAACAGGATTGTTATATGTGTTATCTCTCTTCATCATTACAACAGGAATCTGCTCTTACATATTATTCCTTCACAACTCCGATTATGAATTTGCAAACGGCAAGAAAGATGCGTTGGAACGGTTGGAAAGAGTAAGTTCATTTCAGTCGGTACAATCAGATTATTTCAACAAAATTACGGAGATTGACAACAGTGTCAACAGAATCAATCCAGAGGTGAACGCTTCGTATGAGAAACGAGAATTGTTCTATACAATCGGTGAAGTGAAGAAAGTTTCGACTGACAACAAGTATGATGCACGTTACCGAATCTTTGAGCAAGTAGCGTCGTTCTATGAGATGAAACTGTTTGATAGAGAACGGCTTGCTGCGTCTCAAAGAAACATTGAGAAATTCAAGACAGAGTTGGATAACTGTCGTGGAGGAATTGAAACATTAAAAAACAATTAAGAAATAAATCGTAGCGGCAGGTTTCAAACCTGCCCATTATAAAAGAAATATAATGAATAATTTAATTTCAAAAGGTCAGTTGATAACCATAGGTGGTTTGGTATTGATTATAGTCTGTTCATTGATTATTAAACTTTGTTGTTTTGAAACTAAAATACGAGCATCTATTTCTCCACTTGATATTGAAGTGGGAAATCCAATATATTTTTCCGACAGCACAGCCAATGTAGCTAATGTATTATGGGAGTTTGGAAATGGTGATGTTTCACGAAACAAGAATGGTTCATATATATTTGATGAAGCTGGACATTATCAAATTCGTCTGACAATCGACGGAGACAAGAAAGTCTGTTTTATGGTAAACGTGAGAGATAGAAAGATAGATAGAAAAAAGCAGACAGTAAAGATAAAAGCACCGTCGACGGTGATGCAGAATGAGAGAGTTGTTTTCATGGCGGTAGGAGATTCTGACAACTGGAGATGGGAGTTTGGAGAGAGTGGTCAGGTTGATTCACAGGAGCAGAATCCCATCCACGTCTATTCAAAAGTTGGAATATATGAAGTTAAATTGATGGCTGCGAATATGATGTATCCGATTGTACATACGATAGAGGTACTGCCGGAATTTGCGATAGATGAGAGTTCAGATGTGGATGCACAAGCGTCGGATGAATTCAAAGAGAGATTGCAGCAGATTATAGACGAGAGAAATGTGTTCAATGCAAACTATAATTATCTGTTGAGGAATTATTTAGGTGGAGATTCCGACGTGATGGTTTTGATCAACGGTACTAATGAGAATGATTTCTATTCATACTGCAACGGTTTGAAAATCATGGGTAAACAGCAATCGACGGTTGTTTTAGATGTGAATCCAGAACGAGATGCTAATGGACGAATCAAAAGATTATTGGTGAATCAGGTATCGAAGGAATGAGGAACGGGAGATGAGAAAATTAAAATATTTTCATCTAAAAGCATTGCGTTTTTATCCAAATTGTTTACTTTTGCAACTGTATTTGTTGTTAGTCAAAATTGAAGGGATAAGTACTGTACAGGATTGGAAAATGGATTTCTGATTCTTCAGAGTAATGTAACGGTAAATCTCAAAACATAACTTTCGCAAGTATGTAAGCAGGAATACGCATTGGTGTTTTCTTGATTATTTATTTTGAATTTTAGTAACGTATATAAATAAAATGATGGTATTGTTTAATCGTTTTTCGCTTATGGCATTCGGTGCATTGTCGATCATTACTGCGTGTAAACCAGTTAGTTCGTCGACTAAGATTATTAAGACTCCGGATGAGTATACACGAAATTATTGCTGTGGTGAGGTGGCTGTACCTAAGTCGGCAGAGAGGGGAACTCCGTGGATTGTCTATTCCGATCGAGATCAAAATCCTACGTTTTTTATTCCTGGAGGAAAAGTGAAGCAGAAGGAGGTTTCGTACTTTGATGCACTGGCTGTGATTGGTGAGAATGGAGATTATGTTGAGGTGGTCAAGTATGAAAAGGGAGTGTTTGAAGGTCGACGAGTGAAGGATCCTGCGAAGGCTGAATATCTTGGTTGGATGCCAAAGTCTAATTTGATTCTTTCGTCAAAAGCGATGACCGACGTCGCTACAGGATTGGTAATGAAGATGATAACGACTATCAACGACACGTTGCCATTGCAGCATACTGATAAATTCTTTACAGGTGATGAGGTCACTTTGTATGGTGAACCTGAATTGCTAAATCCTATTGGTAAGATTCCGTTTCAGAAACCAGTTTTCTTATCAAAACGTAGTGCAGATCATGATAAGTGTTTGGTGATAGGGGTAGAGGATTTCACACCGGAGAAGGCTTCAACCGTTAAGTCGGGATGGGTATCGTCGTCGATGCTGCGACCAATGGGAGAGATGCTTTATTGTGATTTCTCGGAGATGCCAATCAAACGTTTTTCTCTTTCAAATCCGAAATCGGGAACTGCTTATTCTATTCCCACGTCTTCCACAAGACGCTATCTTTATCCTTATAAACTCCCTGATTTTGTGGGTGTTAGTCCGATTTATAGACTTGAGGAATTCCCTGATAATTCTGTTATTGTTAAGAGTGCGGCTCCAGTCTCGATTATAAATGATGAGAATAATTTGGTCTATAGCCTCGCTGGCACACCAATATCAAAATCCTATTATGATGAGCTTTCCGTCAACCTGAAGAATGTAAATATTATGGTTGCATTTTCTGGCCAACGAGAGGTCGACGCGAAGTTTAATCAGTACGTCAGTTATCTTCAGCAGTTAGACGGAATTGTGAAGAAGCATAATCCTAATTTTCATTTTCGTTTGGGCTATTGTGTTGGTTTTGACGCAGATAATAAAGAGATGTCAAAATGTGGACCGAGTGAAAATTTTCCAAAGGTTTTGTCGAATTTGCAGAAGTATGCCGACGATACTACACGAAAAGTAAAGTTTACAAATGATGCTTGGTTCGCATTGCGTGAGTCAGTTAATCTACTGTCGCAGCATAAAGAGGAGCAGAATATTATCATTGTGGTTGGGGAGAATGGAAATCAGAAGGAGATGATCGACGACGCGTTGGTAAATGGTCTTGTGAATGTAAACTGCAGAATCATTGGATGTCAGTTGTTTTCCAACAGTGGAAATTCATTCAATAATTTCGTGTTGCAGGTGGAGGATATGATAACTCGTTCGGCAGATAAATTGGCAAAGGTGAAGAAGAAACAGTTGGTCCATTCTGAGCAGGTATGTTCTAATAATCATTATAAAGAGTTTTCGGAGAATGTCTATGGACTTGATTATCCTAAAAATAGTATGCAGCAGGGATGGGTGATATTCCCACGAAAAAAAGAGGCTCTGTCACCGGATTTGTTGTTGTCTGTGACTGATTCAACAATCAGCATGCTTGAATACGAGACTAAAGATGTACTTGGTCATATTAGCGAAACATTCAAAAATTCAGGAGTTGGACGAACTTTGGTTAATTTGAATTGGTTGAGATTAAATGGTATCTCAACTGATTATAATTCAATCTCCAATGAGTTCCAAACGTTAGCATCCAAGACTCCCGTCTCCAACTATCCTGCAAATCTACGAGTGGAAGCAAAGGATCTAAAGAAAGGAAAGTATATGCTTTTTGTGACAGATTCGGAGTTGAACAGAATCCGTCAGTTTATGAATGAATTGTTGGTTGTCAGAGTTGACTCACGAAACATTGCGTCTTCACAAAAAAAACAGAAAATGCGATCGTGCCCGGACATGATGAATGAGAGTCGTATTGTAGTGACAACGGAGCAACGACAGTATCAGAACACATCAAAGGCCAGAAAATCAATGTATAAGACATATTTGCGTTGGGCAAAAGATGAGAAGGTTTATCCAAAGAAAGATAAAGATTTGAAGAAGATGACTCTCTCTAAAAATCAACAGGAGGCATTTTCAGTGTTGTCATTTGACTCATTTTTATTCACTACAAAACTCTCGTCATTGAAGCGTCGACGAACTGTTTCTGATGAACAATTGGACAAATTTCAGGAGTATTTGCTGAAGAAACAAAAAGCGTTGGAAAATGCGATAAATAATGATAATAAATATGAATTTAACGGGCAGACATATTATGCCATTGATGCGAATTTGTTGCCATAAATTATTGAATAATAAATAAAAACATGGAATTTCTAAATTTAAACAGTGAAATGCAATCTGCCATACGTATTGCAAAATTATTAGCTTGTGAGTATGGCAACGCTAAGTATACGCCTGCACATCTGCTAAAGGCAATGCTGAATAAAGAGGTTGGTTTGGATGATCTTATTGATGATATCGGTGAGGATGTTGATTTCATTGAGGAGTGGGCTGAAATCAGAATTGAAGAATGTGAGAAAGTATCTGGTGTTACTGAGATTGAGGTGGATTCAAAAGTAAATAAGGTATTTGAGGAGGCTGATAATGTACGCTTGAAACTTGAACTTTTTGAGATTTCTCCAATGTGTGTGTTGGTTGCGTTGACTCGGCCAGAGGTTGGATTCACGGCGGATCAGTTGAAATCGTTTCCTATCAAGGAGAAAGATGTGTTTGATTGTCTTCCTTGGAAAGTTGGTGAAGATGGTATTGAGGATTTTGATGACCCATTCTATGATAATGAATTTTCCCCTTTTGAATCAAAATCCAATTTGGAAAAGTATTGCGTCTGCAAAACGAAAGATGCAAAAGATGGAAAGTTGTATTCCATTGTGTGTAGGGACGAGAAGATTCGTCAGATGATGGAGATTTTGGGTCGACGCAGTAAACCTAATGTGATGGTGGTGGGAGATTCGGGAGTCGGAAAAACTGCATTAGTGGAAGGACTCGCATTTAATATCGTCGACGGAAGAGCTCCCAAGTTTTTGGAAAACACTGAGATATGGGAGTTAGATTGTGGAGCATTGATTGCAGGTGCTACGTATAAAGGAGAGATTGAAGACCGCTTGAAGAAGCTGATTGGTGAATTACGAAAGAAAGACAGAGTGATTCTATTCATTGATGATATTCACATTTTGCTCGACTCGAAACAAGGAAATAGTGGTGCTGTGAATATTCTCAAACCCGAATTGGCAAAGGGAGATTTGACTGTGATTGGGGCAACATCGTTGGATGAATATAGGAAGACGGTGGAGACGGATCATGCGTTTAGCCGCTGTTTTGAGATGATTAAACTGTCGGAGCCAACGAATGATGATGCTGTGTCAATGTTGAGTTTTGTGAAGGCACATTATGAAGAATATCATAAGTTGACAGTTTGTGATGAAGCATTATCTGATTGTGTTCGCTTGGCCAAACGATATGTAAAAGATAGACGATTGCCTGATTCTGCAATTGATTTGTTAGACCGCACTATGGCTGTGGTGAAGATGAAAAATGAAATTTCGGAAGAGAAGGTTGAGATGATTACAACTGAGCATATAGCATCCGTCGTCGCATCTAAGACTGGTATACCGATTGGTAAAATCCAAGCAGGAGAGAAAGAACGACTGTTGAATATGGAGACTATTTTGCGACAACGAGTTGTGGGGCAAGATAGTGCACTGAAGTCATTGACTGACGCTATTTTAGAGTCTCGTAGTGGAATGAATAAACCAGGTCAACCAATAGGATCATTCTTCTTTCTTGGCCCCACTGGAACCGGTAAGACGGAGTTGACAAAGGCTTTGGCAGAAGCGTTATTCAACGATGAAAAAGCTATGATCAGATTCGATATGTCGGAGTTTAAGGAAGAACATTCCGTCGCTCTACTTTATGGAGCTCCTCCGGGATATGTAGGATATGAAGAGGGAGGAATGTTGGTGAATAAGATTCGTCAGCAACCATATTCCGTTGTCTTATTTGATGAGATAGAGAAGGCTCATCCATCCGTTTTTGACTTGTTTCTGCAGATTTTGGATGAAGGAAAACTTCATGATAGATTAGGCAAAGAGGGTGATTTCTCCAATGCCATTATCATCTTTACTTCTAATGTAGGAAGTGAATGGGTATCAAAAGAATTGACAGAAGGACGAGTGCCAACGACATTGCAAATGATGGAGATGATGGGTGGACATTTCCGTCCTGAGTTTCTTGCGAGATTATCAGAGATTGTGCCATTCTCACCGATTGGGGAGCAGATTTTGATGCAGATTTTTGAGATACAATTCCAGGGATTCAGAAAGTTGTTGACTGCACAGAATATGGATATTGAGTTGACAGATGCTGCCAAGAAAGAGTTGGCATTTAAAGGATTCACTCCAAAATATGGAGCACGACAAGTGTCTGGTGTAGTCAGAAATTACTTGCGTCGACCTATATCCAAAATGATTATTTCTGGAGAAATCAAGGCTGGAGAAAAACTGTGTGGAGATCTTGATGATGAGAAGAATTTGAAGTGGGAAGTACAAATTAAGGAATAAGAATGATTAAAATTGGAAAATACATCGATTTACGATGTGATTTTGGGTTCAAATACTGTATGTCGGATCCGATTGTGATGAAATCCTTTCTTAATGCTATTTTAGAAGGAGACGTGGAGACAATTACAAATGTGAAGTTTGAAACTGTAGAGATTCCACGAGATACTATCAATCAGCGAGGAGTGACATTTGATTTGCACTGTACAACTCAAAGTGGAGATTCTATATTGATTGAGATGCAGAATTCATGTCAAGATTTCTTCAAAACAAGAGCCAATTATTATGTTTATAGACTTTTGGATAGTAAGATCAAAAGAGGTTTGAAATGGGGAACTATGGAGAAAGACATTGATAAGATTATAGGCATTTTCATCTTAGGAGAGAAAATGTTGGATTTTGACGAGGTCGTTACATGTACAGCTGAGTGTGACTTGAAAACTGGCAAATTGTTTTGGGACAGACATCGAAAATATTTTATAACTTTGCCTTTGTTCAAAATGGAAGCCAAAGAGCTAACAGTGAAGGACATTTGGATAAATTTCTTCAAAAACTTAGGACGTATGGAAAACATCGATGAGTCGGTTTACGAAAGAGCAGACGAGGGCTTGCTGCTTCTGATAGAAAGAGCTAAGATAGGAGCTCTTTCCAGTGATGAATATGCTGTGTATGAAGCCAGTCTAAAGAAACTTGCTGATGAGATGGACATGGAGGAACATGGCTTTAAGAAAGGCGTTAAGCAAGGTATTAAACAAGGTATTAAACAAGGTATTGAAATTGGTATAACAAAAGGAAGAGAAGAAGGAATACTCCAGATTGCTGCAGGCATGAAGAAAGATGGTGTTGATGTAGAGACCATTTCTAAATGGACAAATCTGACTTTTGAAGAAATTGAAAATTTGTAGTAATTGGTTGAATCATATGTTGTTGTAAAATATCTTATTCAAATTATTAAAATTATTTTACAATTTATTTGGTTTATAAAAATGTTGATGCTACTTTTGCAATCGGAATTACAGTAACAGCAAAAACAAATCATTGGGATTAGTTTTTTCTGAATGTGATAAATGTTTAGTTATTAATTTATAAATTTTAAAGTTATGGCATTTAGGTCAACTTTAAGTCTAGGCGGTAAAGAGTACGACGTGCTAGACTGCAATTATTCCCTTAAACGTGATGTAGATTCTAAGGGACGTCCATCATCCAACATTTATGGCGGTAGAATAACAGTCAGAGTAGAATCGACTGAGGACACAACCATTTTGGAGACAATGGTTAACCAGTTCAAACCATTCAACGGTAGTATCGTCTTTAAGAAAGGCGACGAGGAGGGCAAGATGAAGGAGCTAACTTTTGAGAACGCCTACATTATCGAGTTTGCCGAGGGCATTGACATTGTCGGTTCAGCTCCGATGTCAATCAATGTTACTATTTCTGCTCAGATCATCAAGATTGGTGGAGCAGAGTATGAGGAGAATTGGCCAAAGGCTTAATCAGAATTCTAGAGGGGAGGGCTTTTCGCCCTTCGCCTCTTCACTTATGAAGTTATTGAATTTTGCAAGTTAAAACGTTTTGCAATCACAATACAGTATGAAGTTTTTGTTTATGTCGCTCTCCACATCGGATTTGCTAGGGGAGAAAAAATCTATTGCAAATTAATTAGATTAAACTTGTGAAACTTAAGTTATTGAATTTTATTAAAGAAAAGATGGGAATACTAAATTATGGGATTGGTGGCAACGAACGTCCAGTAGAAGCTTCTGAAGCTATTGGCAACATACCACAGAACAGAACATTGTTTATCGGTAAACTTACAGCTGAGGATCCGATAGCTCCAGAGACAGTGGAGGGTTTGAAAACAATTGATGATGTCTACGCAAAGTTTCAGCCTAACGTAGATGTTGAGTTTGAAACTGCTGATGGTGAGTCTGTAAAGGAGAATTTCAAATTTTCTAACACTGGAGATTTTCAAGTTAAGCAGATGACAGAGCATAGCAATTTTTTGAATGGGTTGTCTATGGAACAGGAGTTTTATGAGAAATTGGTTAAGCAGCTTCGTACCAACAAAGTGCTTCAGAAAGCGTTGGAAAACGAGGATGCACGTCAGGGTATGATTGATGCTCTTTCCAAATTAAGAGAAGAACTAAAAGAAACTGGAATCTAAAATTACATTTATGGCTGATATTCAAGCACAACAGGTGGCACAGACAGTTGCACCTGAATTTAAGGAGAAGGTAGGTGCAAAAAAATCGTTGGAGGATTCAATGGATTCGTTGGCCCGTTTTGGCGGATTTTCATTTTTGGAAAACGCAATTGATGGACTCCAAAATATGAATCCAGAGCGTAAGGCTCGTAAGAAGATGTTTCTCGTAGAGGAGCAGAAGAAAAATGAAAGAAAAGAGTTGGCTAACAAGATTGATCTTTGGATTGAGATGCTTGCCAACAGCAAAAATATACCAGAGATGGTGGAGCAATGCGAAACCAAAGTTTCAACGGTAAGTGATCTTTTGGCTAAAAACCAAAGAACTGCAGTTGAGGCTGTAAAGGAGTTGGAAAAATCATATCGTACAATCCAATTGTTCTACAAGAATACCGAGGAGACTAAATTGAATAATGTTTCTGTGATGAATGCTTCACTTGAACAGTTGACTGATTTGGACAACAGTCGATTTATTGATCATGTGGAGGATGAGTTGAAGCAGAATTATGATCGACTTGATCTACGCAACAACTATGGATTGCTTGTTGTTCCTGGTTATCTTGGATCAAATATGGTGCTTGACAAATGGTCTAAACTTGCCAATGCAAACAAGGTTATGTTGTTTACTGATTTTGCGGATTTGGATCAGCCAGACGATGTGGTGGATATGTTCACATCGGCTGATCATGCAGGTGGAGATACATATAAGAGTAATACTGTAATGTGTTGCAACTGGTTGGTGGGACGTAATGCATACAAAGAATTGGGCGAGGAGGAGGATCTTCACGTCTCTCCGGCAGCTGCACTTGCAGGAAAAGTCTACACTACATTGATGTCACAGGTGACAGCCGGTAAGAAGTACGGAGGTTTGAATGAGGTGGAGTCGGTGGCATTTCCGTTGAGAAAGAGTGAGATATCTCAGTTGGAGTCAATGGGATTGGTTCCGATGGTCAACGAGTACGGCAAGGTTATGGCATTCTCAGCCAAGACATTGTTCAACGGAGATAACTTAGGTTTGCAGACATATTCAGTCGTCAGAGTGTTTGATTATGTGACAAAAGTTTTGTTTGACTTTTTGAACCGTCGCTCATTTGAAAATTGGAATGGAAAGACTGAGAGAGACCTCCGTTCGCAGATAGTCAAATTCTTGGATGGCATACAAGGTCCGGACAAGTTGATTGAGAGATCAAAAGTGATTCGTCTGGAGCAGGATCCAAACCAAAAAGATCGCATCTATCTTGATATTCATATCACTCCGTATTTCCCAGCTAAAAGTTTTGTGATCAAGCTTGACGGTACAAAAGGTGACGAGGAAAGTTGGAACAGTGAATATGCACAGGGATAGACGTTTTCCCGTAGAGACGGGGGGTAAGTTCCCGTCTTTATTGGGATATTAAAATGACTTGTTGATTAAAATTGTTATTTAGAATGTTACAGTATTTGAATCCCGTACAACCAATAGTGCGACTTGATGGAGAGATTGTTCCATTTGAGTCGTTGGTTTTAGAACAAAGCATGAATTCTTGCCACAGATTTGAAGTCGTGTGTGAGTTTATGTCCCAAGATGAAATGTGGAGACAGACACCACAGAAATTGCTGAATCGTATAGGTGCACGAACTCTGATTACGTTTGTTCATCGGGATTCAGGTACTCCCTATGAATTTTCTGGTTGGGTGACAGATGTTCGTATCGATGCATGGGAGGATGAATCGGAAGGAGAACGACATAAACATAGAAGCAATAAAGTGCATATCATTGGAGAAGGAGATGCCGTGAAGCTTAACGGGTCGCGTGGAATGGATTCGTTTGTGGATAGTCAGTTGAAGATGATAGTGTTGCAGGCGACACAAAATGCTGATATCCACGTCGACTGCAATCCCGAATTTAATGGAGTGATTCCATATACGATGCGTTATCAGGAGAGTGTATTTGATTTTTTGAATAGATTGTCAAGCACTTATAATGAGATGTTTTTTTATGATGGCAAAACACTTCATTTTGGTCTACCGCAAAATTCACCTGAGACAACATTGTTTTTTGATCATGATGTATTCTGCTTGAGCACACATGCTTCTGCGATTCCCAATAATGTTTCCACGTACGATTATATTCATGAGAGCGACACTGATGTGTATGTGGAAGGAGTGAATAATTCAGGAAACGGAATACTTTCTGGAGTGAAAGAACGTGCTGCTAGACTTTTTGAAGAGCAGGAGTTGGTTGCAAGTCCATCTCCTGTGACTTCCGATGCTGATTTGAAAACATTGGCAGATAAGAAATGTAAATCAATGGACGGTGCGATGCTTACCATTGAAGGACAATCACGAACATGCCAGATAGCGTTGGGTGGAATTGTGGAAATCCTATTTCCGGGGAAGATGGCAGTTCCGTCGTTGGGCAGATTCCGAGTTGTGGAATTGGTGCATAAGGTGGACAAATCAGGTAATTACAGTAATCATTTTATGGCGACTCCAGAAAAACAGGAGTCTGTCACCCAACAATATTTAGGAAGAGTGAAAGCCTATCCTGAGATGGCTGTGGTGAGTAGCAACAGTGATCCCAACGGATTGGGTAGAGTTCAGGTACAGTTTGATTGGCAGAAAAGGTCAGGCAAAAATACCAACTGGATTCGTGTGCAGAGTCCGGATGCAGGGGGCAGTGGTATGAGCAATCGTGGACTAGTTTTTATTCCCGAAGTCGGGGATCAGGTGATGGTTGGATACGAGTATGGAGATCCGAGCAGACCATATGTTATGGGTAGTGTGTTCAGTGGAAGCAATGGAGCAGGTGGTGGATCAGGCAACAACACCAAAAGCATCCTTACCAAGAGTGGACATCAGATAGTGTTTAATGATGACGATAACGATTGGGGAATTTCCATCTCTGACAAAAATGGCAATATCATCAAGTTGGATACCAAAGGAAAAACCATTCAATTGTCGGCTGGTGAAACTATCTCGTTGTTAGCCAATAATATAAGTATTGACGCTGCACAGATGATGTCGATAAATGCCGGAGAGGAGATCGTTTTCAATGCAAGCAAAGGTATGAGTTTGTATTCCAACGAAAATATTAGTATGACTGCTGGAGAAGAGTATTCTCTAACTGCCAAAAATATCTCCACGTCGGCTTCGGAAAAATCAGAACACAATTCTGATACTTTATCATTGATGTCAAATACAGAAATTGAGATCAATTCAGAGAAGATTGGAATCGACAGCACCAAAGAGAATCTAGTGTTGGCTACAGGAGGAGATGTTGATGCTCAGGCAAAGGGGAATGTAAATTTGTATTAAAGATTCAAATTTGGATGTTGTAAATCTTATATAACCGTTGTTCTTAAACGAGGATTGTTAAGGACGGAACGCCCTAACCCACTTTCAAACGCGAGCCCGTAAGGGCGAGCGTATAAAATAATGCTTATATTATAATGAGAGTAAAATTGTTATTGCTTAGTTTTATGATGTTGTTAGTATCTGTCGTAGAAGCAAGAAATACAGATATTACTAAAATGGAAGAAAGAGATAATGAATCTAATTTAATTAGTAACGGTATGAAACTTAATTTTAAATCAGAGGTTGAGACACGAGAATATAGTGTGGAGAAGCGAACTGAGTTTAATGATCCACAGAATCCAGGAAGTTTTAATGCCTCAAGCATCACAGAAGATGTTTCCATCACGTTTGATAAATCAAATCCCATGGAGACGGTAGCCAAAGTGGCGATAAGCAACGTCAAACAAGATGGAAAACGTAGACCAGATAATCCGATAAACCAGTATTTCCTCAAGTCTGGCGAAGTGTTGAATAAGTTGGATTTGCTATTATCTGCGGATGGTAGGATAGAGAAAGTGATAAATCGTGAGGAGGTCATTAAAAACTGGGGATACATAAAAATATACCTCGACAACTATTTCGTAAGTGATGATCCCAATGTGATTTCTACATTGTTGGGTTGGACACAGCAGATTGAGAACACTGTGAAAGACGAGGATCTGTTTATGCAGACAATAGAGAATGACCTTTTTTACAACCGATTCTTCTACGGTTATTGGATGGATTATAGTTTGAATAATCAGTTGGTTAAGAATCAGTCATTTCCTGGAATATTTGGATCGGCATTAACTGTGTTCACGGATAAATTGACGGTGTCAGAGAAAGATGGGAAAAGAGAGGTTGAGATTTCAGGAAAGTTGAATAGAGAAGCGTCGGACATGGATGGGATTGCTGAATCTTTGGGCATGGACACAGACAGTTTGGAAGGATTGACGGTAGAGTTGAAAGGCAAATGTTTGTTTGATGACGCGGGGCTTATTGAAGAGATTGATTTGAAAGCAGAAGCAGAAATCAAAGACTCAGATTTTCAAAGAAGTTACATTTTGAAGGTTAGAATGAAATAAAATAAGGTATTCCATTCATTTACACAATTTTGCTGGAATAAGATTTACATGATAGCAGAAATACTCTGCTCCCCTATATCTTTATTCCATACTTTACAATCCCTTCCGAAAGCATACTAATTGGCATATAGGCTTTGAGGGTGTCGACGATGGTGTTGAGCATACGTTGACGAATATAATCTTCTTTGATATATAATGAGACGCGACGCTGTGATAGGTAGTCTCCATCTATCTTGCGGACATTCTCACGTTGTTTGTCAGTTAGGAATGGAAGATGAAGTTCTGGTATGATGGTGTATCCGCCATTCTCGTCGACAATGCGGATTAAGGTTTCGATGCTACCTGCTTCATAAATACGATTGCCTATATTGCGTGCTTTACAGAAAGAGAAGGCACTATCTCTCAAACATTGTGCTTCCTTCATAATCCACATGTTTTCATGCTCAAGATTCTCTGGTTTGAACACCGGTAGTTTTCTCCAGCAACTCTCCGCAAGATAGACGTAGAATTTCTCGGTGTAGAGCGGAATCTCAAGTATACCAGGTTGGCTGTTATCGCTGATGGCAATTCCCGCGTCGATCTCTCCTCTCAACAATGCGTCAATCATGAAATTGGCCTTTAATTCTTTAATTGATAGGTCGACGGTAGGGTAGGCTTCACGATAATGTTTGATGAATTTTGGCAGAATGTATGGAGCGACAGTAGGACCGACCGAGAGACTGAATTTGCCACCGATCACACCTTTGTCTTCCGCGAGAATCTCACCTATTCTGTCCACTTCCATCAATACGTTCTCAGCTTGACGGATGATCTTTTCTCCGGCAGTTGTCGGCTTGACTGACTTGTTAGTGCGTTCGAAGATGCGGAGATCAAGTTCCTCCTCCAACTTCACAATCATGGCACTCAGCGTTGGCTGTGTTACCTCACACGCATCAGCCGCTTTCGCAAAACTACGAAAGCGATTGACTGCAATTATGTATCTAAGTTGCTGTATATTCATAAGTTGATGTTATGAATGCTGAGCGATCAAACTTTTTAATTCGTTGGCACTTCTTGCTCCACTCTGCCTCCACACTACATTTCCATTTTTGAAAAGCATTAGTGTTGGCACTGACTGGATGCTGTATTCAGCCGATATCTCCTCGTTGTTATCCACATCAATTTTGATGATGCGTATTGCGTCGCCAAGTTCAGCTTTTAGTTGCTCAAGCACTGGGTGCATCATTTTGCAAGGTCCGCACCATGTTGCAAAGAAATCTACTAATGTTAGCTTCTCACTTTTGATAATGTCGTTAAAATTCTCCATAGTCTTTGTTTTTAATTAATGGCAATTATATACGAGTTGTCCAAATACGTTTGTTTTTATACGCTCGTCCTATGGACTCGCGTTGGATGGAGGGGTTAGGGCGTTCCGCCCTTAACAATCCTCATTTGGGACAACTGTTATATAATCTCCTAATGAATATTTATGGTTTTCGTTTTTCTTTGATACAAAGGTATGGATTTGCCTATAGACAAACGAACGATTTGATCAATACTTTGATAGATTTTGTCTATTATTCCATTCTGCCGTATTTCATCTCTTCTCCTTCTTTGTCGTACTGTTTACGCTTTCCCGTTGGTGGTTCAGTCAACGTGATGCGGACAACTGATGTTCTGGCAAGACTGCGTGCTATAGAAGTGTCGAACGCATCCATATGCTTTGGTAGGAATCGTTCACAAATAAGACGAAGTGCGTGGATTTTTTCTGTTTCATCTTCTACAATCTCAGCTTTGCCAAATGCTATGGCAGACTTGTATTGAAGTGTGAAACTGCCATCTTTGGGTCCGACTGTTGGAGCGCATGTCGTTACTGCGGACAAGCAAACTTCTGGATGGACTTTGATTGCATCAAGTTTTTTGCCTTCCAATGCTCCGTGGAAATACCAATGTTCATTGTCCTCACTTGCCAATGATAGAGGCAAACCGTAGGCATGGCCATCCGTATCAGTCATGCTGACGGTGATATATGGAGCTTTGCGCATGATTTCCAAAGCCCAGGCACTGTCCATAGCTCTTGATTCTTTTCTTATGTGTTGCATATTATTCTCTGCTTTATTTGGTTATTTTCAAAGTCCTCAAATACTCCTTCTGCTCTGGTGTGATACGATAGCTTTCACACGCTTTCTGGATTGTCTTGTTGTGAGTCCATGGAGCAAGACGTTTATTAAGAATGTAGGGTAGAGTGGCATCCCACTGTTTGGCTAAGGCTGTGGCAAAGAACCATGCCACCATCATCTTGACGTAGTATTCTTCACTGCGTGCTGAGGCTGGGATCTCCAAATACTCGGCTTTGAAATCGTCGTCGAGGAAATGACTCATGAGCATTTCTATGCCAAACCTGCATGTGTAGGTGTGGGACGACGCACTCCATTCCTTGATTTTAGACATTATCTCAGTTTTGTGCTTGGCAAACACTTTTGGCGACATGATATCGCAAACAGCCCAGTTGTCCACGTATGGCAGGAATTCGTCAGTCAGTTGGACGCATTTATCATAATCTTTGTAGAGCGAGATGAGCAAACCATGAAGCATGTTCTCATCGTAATATTTGTGTGGTAATTCCTGCAGAAACGCTTCGTGCTCAGGATTCTTGACGTACTCTTTGGCAAAAGCACGTAGAGCAGGGACTCTCACACCGATAAAAGATTCTTCCGGTATGCCAGGAGTCAGTTTCGCTTGAAACGCTGCGTATTCTTTATCTTGTAACTCAAAAAGTTTTTCTTGTAATTGTGTATTCATATCTGTTGTTGATTTTAGTCCTATTCCAACACTTTTTCCATAACAATCAATGTCATGAACCCAAGCAGTAAAGCATATGTGGCTTGTTTTTGGTAACCATGTGTATGTGTTTCTGGAATCATCTCATCGCTTGTGACATATAACATTGCTCCACCTGCGAATCCCAGCATTATCGGAAGGAATGCTGCAGATGCAATTCCTAGTCCAAACCCGATGAAGACGCCGATGATTTCAAGTAAACCGATGGCTAATGAAATAATGAATGTTCGCATTGTAGAGACTCCTGCCACCATAAGTGGAGCTATGATGACCATTCCTTCTGGAATATTTTGTAAGGCGATTCCAAAAGACACGCCCCAATCTGTAACACCGTCGGCAGAACACATACTGACTCCTGCTGCCATACCTTCAGGAAGTTTATGAAGTGCGATTGCCATCACAAAAAGGAGAACGTGGTTCAACGTTGCATTCGTTTTATGCTCCTCAGGATCAAGACCTGTGATTGTATGAAGATGAGGCGTGATGTAGTCGAGGAGATTCAAGAATAATGCTCCGACCATAACACCGATAGCTACCCACCACCATTGTGTGGTTTGCTCAAATGCAGGGACAATTAGACCGATTGTTGAGGCTGCCAGCATGATTCCTGCACAGAATCCAAGCACAGTGTCATTCCACTTGTGAGGTAACTCCTTTATGAAATAACCAAGGATGGCTCCGATTATAGTCGCACCGCAAAGACCTACGGCGCTAATCCACACGTTTTCCATATTTATTATTCGTTTATTCCAAACATATCATCAAACATCTTCAAACCGCTTTTCGTGCGGAAGATGTTCTTGCGTACAGCTTTGATTGCGTCGGCTGACTCATTGTCCTCATATAGATTCACAAGAAAGTCGGCTTCGATAAGAATCTGATAGTCAAGATCCTCGCAGACATGGTAGGTGTGGTGGTGAGCCACAAGCCAGCAGATGCGTTCGATTTGTTTGTCGGTATAGCCTCCGAGTTGAGTCAGAAGTTCAGTTGCGACGGCGGGACCTTCCTGCTCCTGCATCTTTCCATTCTGATGACCATATTTCTTTTCGCTTGCTCTGATGCCGACGTCGTGGACGAGGGCCGCGCTCTCAAGAATGAATTGAGACTCCTCGTCCAAACCCTCTTCGAGTCCGATCATAGAGGCGTAGGCGTGGACTTTTGTTGTATGTTGTATTCTCTGAGGATCGCCGTAATTATATTTGATTAATGCACGGCTTAGTTCTTGAATCTTGTTCATAAATAATTATTTAATACGTTATTTCTTATACCATGCTGGTCTTGGACATGGACAGCCCTCGAACATTTGGGACATATCGGTCACGTTGCTTACATCCCATTTTGAAATGTCTCCGTTGAATTGGGTGTAAGCGAACATGCTTTTCATATCGGTAACGTTGCTTACATTCCATTTCGAGATGTTACCCTTGAACTGGCTGTTTGAGAACATAGATTCCATATTTGTAACGTTGCTTACATTCCACTTTGAAATATCCCCGTTGAACTGGCTGTCAGCGAACATGTCAGACATGTCGGTAACGTTGCTTACATCCCATTTAGAGATGTCTCCGTTGAATTGACTGAGAAAGAACATTTCGGACATATCGGTAACGTTGCTTACATCCCACTTTGAAATATTCCCGTTGAACTGGCTGTGAGCGAACATGAATGCCATATGGGTAACGTTGCTTACATCCCACTTTGAAATATTCCCGTTGAACTGGCTGTGAGCGAACATCCACGACATATTAGTAACGTTACTTACATCCCATTTCGATATATCTCCGTTGAACTGGCTGTAAGCGAACATTTTTCTCATCTCGGTAACGTTGCTTACATCCCATTTTGATATGTCCCCATTGAAATCACTTTCATAGAATAGTTTGGACATGTCTGTTACGTCGGAGGTGTTTATACAATTCAAGTCTGCCGAGTCTCCTTGTATGGCTATCTCGGCATTTATTGCCTCTTTAAGTTCCTCTGTAGTCTTAGGAAAGTATTTGTATTGGGCATTGGCTATAGTGCTGAATACGATTGCTAACAGCAGTATAATGGTCTTGGATATTGTTTGCATAATGATTGATGTTTATTGTTATTCCTTATACCATGCTGGTTTTCGACATGGACAACCCTCGAACATTACTTTTTCTCTTTAATCCATCTTTTCAAACAAAACACAGCAAAGTATGGGATAGTGTAGAACTTACCATTGAAACCATAGTTTTTATAGCAAAGTTTTATGCCATAATTCACGTTTTCAGTCTCGATTAGTTTGTTGAGAGATGGCGTCGGATTGTCTTTGGCTTTTACCTCTATAGGAATTAAACTTTCGGTGTCTCTCACAAAAAAGTCCATTTCAACGGTGCTTTTCTCGTTTTTATAGAAATAAAGGTCGTATCCCTGTTTTGTGAGAGCATCTGCGACGATATTTTCGTAGATGGCTCCTTTATAGGTGTTGAAATTCTTGTTTGCTCGCAAATCTTCCTGAGCTTCTTCTTCCATAGATGCGATTAGAAGAGATGTCTCTTTATAGTAAAGTTTGTAGTTGTTCGGATTATAATTCCCTTTTAGCGGCAATTCAAGTGATTCCAAACAATAGCATGGCGACACGATACCTGCGTCGGCGGTTTTTTGTTGCTGCTTACTTTCCAATCGTTTAAGTGTGTATCTATCTTTCTTTCAATCATATATAGATTCTATTTCACAAAATTCCAACGCAAAAGTATTTTATTTTCACAAAATTCCAACACTTTTTGGTTTGAATTTCACAAAATTCCGGGTGTTTTTAATGCGATTTTCACAAAATTCCTAATTGAAAGGGCTGCCTCATATTTTAATATGTTCACTCAAGTAAGCATGAGCTATTAATGTATTTACAAAACAGCCAAAAAATCCTTCGCCAATTCCACTGATTTATAGAACGCTGCATCCTGACCTGGCACTGTGATGAAGAGATGCACCGAGCCGTTGATGGTGATATGTTGGGCTGGGACTTTCAAATCGTGGAGCTTGTGGATGAAACTCTTGCCTTGGTCGTAAAGCACATCTCGTTCCGCTGCGACGAGTAGGGTGTTGGGCAATCTCTTCAATTCGTTGTCGTTGAGATTCAACGGAGACACCAAACCTGTTGCTCTTTGCTCCTGTGGAATATAGGCGTCGGTGAATGCTTCCATGATTTCTGCGTCGTTGGCATAGCCTTCTCCGTAGGTCTGCCACGATTCACCGTATGGCTTGCTCACGTTTGTCACAGGGTAGAATAACAAAAGCGAATGGATAGAATTTTCTGATTTCAACGCACTTACGATAGCCAAGTTGCCTCCCGACGAATCACCGCCGATGGAGATTCGTGTGGTGTCGATTCCCAACTCGTCGGCATGGGCAGACAGGTGTTTGATGGCGTCGACGCAATCGTTGATGGCTGACGGGTAGGGATTCTCCGGTGCAAGACGGTAATCCAACGCGGCTATGACAATGTCGGCATTGGCACATAATTCTGTGCAGAATCGAGAGCAACTCTTGATGCTTCCGAAACACCATCCTCCTCCGTGTAGATATAGAAGCACTGGTCGTCTTTTCTTCTCCCCCGACGGAGTATAGATTCGGATGTTTGGCAGTGAATCGTTGACGGCGACTCTTCCGTCGACATAATCTTTTTTCGATCTTCCATTACGAATAGCATTTAATGCATCTGAATCTCCTGTGATGGCTTTGCGGATGGCATCGGTTTGAGCCGCTTGCCCCTTCGTCGAACCAGACGCTATAAAGGCATCTGCCTCTTTCGCATAGATGGAGTCTGCCTCGACGGTGAAGATTCCCGTCGTCGACTTGGGATCACATCCTCCCAATATGATTATTGCGACTGTCGTGATTATGAATCGTAGTGAATTTGATAGGACTTTCATATTTTTTCTGGTAGTGGCGATTGTTGATTCTATGGCAAAGATACTGATTTTTGATTTTAATGAGGGAGTTGTGAAAGCCAATCGATTATATTATATTTGCATTGTTGTTTATCAAGTTTATAATTAACCACTTTTTAAAGTATCTATGACTGAATTAGAAATTGAAATAAAGAAATATGCCGACGCGTATTATCAGGGAAATGAACTTATCAGCGACTCTGATTATGATGCTTTAATCGCTAAACTTAAGAAAGAACAGCCTGATTCCAAACTTTTGAATGATGTTGTAGGTAGTGACCTTAAAGGTGTATCCACTAAGTATAAACTTGATGCCACTATGGGTACGCTTGAGAAGTGTAACACCGATGAGGAGATGGCAGAGTGGTGGAGCAAGCATCCGCATAATAATTTGATTGCCGAACTTAAAATCGACGGTAATGGCCAGTTGCTGACTTACGAGCATGGCAAGTTGGCATACGTTCGTTCTCGTGGCGACGGTGAGTATGGCGACGACACCACAGCCAATGTGTCAAAGGTGCAGGGCGTGCCAGCTCAGTTGGCTGCAGATTTCAGTGGAAGTATTCGTGGTGAGGTGGTGATGTTCCGTTCTGTGTTTGAAAAACACTTCCCAGAGGGTAAGAATCCGAGAAACATGGCGGCCGGAATCATCAAACGTCTTGATGGCAAGGATTGTGAGAAACTGAATTTTATAGCCTACGATCTTTTCGACAAAGACAATAAGCAGGACGTTTCTGAATCAGGAAAACTTGCATTTCTAAAAGATAATGGATTTGATATTCCACGTTATGAAACGAATCCAACTCTTGAAGGTCTAAAACAGTGGAAGGATTCGCTTGAACCGAATGGAGAGATTCCGTGCGACGGAATTGTGGTCAAGCAGAATATAGTCAGCAAGGAGGATTTGATGCGTCATACTCCGCTTAATAATGTGGCTTACAAACCAAACTGTCAGTCGGCAGTCACAACAGTCAAACGTATCGTTTGGCAACTTAGGGGCAAGTTCTTTGGCCCAGTGGCTGAAGTTGAGCCTGTGGAGTTGGAGGGAACAACCGTGTCGAAAGCAAGTTTGGCTAATGTCAATATTATGAACGAGTTGGGAGTGTATGAGGGTGCTGAGGTCATCATGACAAAGCATGGACTAATCATCCCACAGATTGATAAAGTGTTGCATCCAAAGCAGAATGCGTTTACAGTACCGTCGACATGCCCTGTGTGTGGAGGCGACGTCGAGGTAAACAGTTCAGGAATACCAGTTTGCACTAATCCAGCATGTCCAAAGAAAGTTGGCCATCGTTACGGACGACTATTCAAAGTGTTTGGAGTGAAGGGTGCGGGAGAAGCATTCCTAAAGAATTTGGAAGACGAAAGTTTGCCAGTGGAAGATTTCTTGGCAATGTGTATGTCCGACGACAAGAGTATTCTGAACAAGTATGCTGGCGGATTGAACGGAGAAAAGATCTATGCTCAGATGCGAGACGCGTTAGCCCAGCCAATCACGGCGTCGCAGTTTTTGGCAACTTTCGATTTGAAGTTGTTTGACGAGAAGAAACTCAACCAGTTGGGCCGTAAGTCGCTTGACGATATCTTATCATTAAAATACGACGAGATAGTTTTGATCGACGGTTATGCCGACACCACAGCCAACGCATTGCTTGAGTTTTTAGATTCATATTCAAGCGAAATTGAGGCGTTGAGAAAATTCTTCATATTCAAGAATGTCGACGAAATGGAAGCAGAGGAAAGTTCAGAGTCTCTTCCAAGTGTCTGTTTCACAGGAGCATGTCCTGGCTATTCGCGTGGTCAGCTTACGGAGATGGCAAAAGGCAAATATGATGTGAAAGATGCGGTGACAAAGGATTTGAGTATATTGGTGTGTGCCGATCCAAATTCCGGAAGTTCAAAACTGCAGAAGGCAGCCAAAAATGGAACAAAACTAATGTCGTACGACGAATTCTTGGCGACGTTGGGGTAAGTCGAGATAAATATTTAAGACGCAAATAATTATAGCCATCCTATCGAGTAGGGTGGCTATTTTGTTTAATTGATTCGTCTCTCTATTTCTTCTGTAAATGCATAAAGAGGAATACATTCCAACCAATCTTGTTTGATATGGTTTTTCATTGAAATGCGAATGGCTTCAAGGTCTGGATTCTTTGCCATAAATGTTTTCAACGATTTCGCATGCACATTTTCCTCTGCTTTTACCTCTACAGGATAAACTTTATCCGCAAGTTGGATTGCGAAATCAATCTCAATAGTAGAGTTATCGACACTATGATAATAGAAAGGAATGGCTGTAGTTGTAAGTTGGCAACAAACAAATAGTTCAGTGAATGCCCCCTTATATTCCGAGAAAATTTGGTCGTTGATGAGGATTGAAGAGGCGGGGACGTCTACCATTGCTCCCATCAATCCCACGTCGAGCACGAATAATTTGAACGCAGAGAAATCCTCATAGAATTTCAAAGGCATTTTTATAGAGTTGACGCGATTTACTTTATATATCAGACCAGCGTCGATCAGCCACTGAATTCCAAGCTCAAATTCGTTGGCTCTGGCTCCTTTTTTCATCGCTCCATATATAAACTTTTTGTTGTCCTTTGCGAGTTGTGACGGAATGCTGTTCCACACCATTTGGATTCTTGGCACTTGGGATGATGGAGCATGTTTTGAAAAATCACGTGAGTAGTCGAAAAGAATTTGTTTTTGACGAGCTCGTACTTCGTTGAGTCCCATATTTTGAACGAAAGCAAGAACCGCTGAGGGCATACCTCCCACGTAATAATATTGACGTAACAAATCTTTGTAAACGTCAGATAGCGCGTTTATTATCTCCCAATCTCCACGTTTCAGCTCCTCCACAAGTTTGGGCTTGTCCATTGCCAATAGAAACTCTTCAAACGACATTGGGTATAGACGTAGCATGTCAACTTTCCCGACTGGAAACGAAATCCCGTTGTGCAGAGATATGCCTAACAATGACCCGGCTACAACTATATGATAATCAGGAGCGTCTTCACAAAAAAATTTAAGAGATTCAAGTGCTTTGGGACAATCTTGTATTTCATCAAGAAAAATCAGTGTGTCATGTGGCGTTATATCTATTTCTGACAATGCGGATAGGTTACGGATGATTTTGTCTGTGTCTCCTCTATGTTCAAACACTTCACGTACGAGCGGTTGTCTGTCTAAACTGAAGAATGCGAATTTCTTGTACTCGTTTCTTGCAAATTCATTGATCAGATATGTTTTTCCTACCTGACGAGCACCATTAAGGATAAGAGGCTTTCTATCCTCTTTTATCTTCCACTTTATTAGCGATTTATATAAGGTGCGTTCCATATCGTTACATTTTTTTGATGAAATTCCAGTGCAAAATTACATTTTTTTTGACGACAAAATGGCTTTACCTTACACTTTTTCTGACGAATGTCGATTGGAAATCTACATTTTTCCTGACATTGGAGTTTGTTGTTGATGGTTAATGATAGGGTGTTTTTGATTTTTTTTCAAAAAAATCAAAAAAAATTCTGCTACGAAAAAAGGCTGCATTTGCCCCTTCTACCTTTGTATTGTCAAAAGGAAAGGAAGTATGGCTGAGTGGTCGAAAGCGGCACACTGCTAACGTGTTGAACCGATTGGTTCCGAAGGTTCGAATCCTTCTGCTTCCGCAATGGTGAGGTAGCTCAACTGGATAGAGCAGCTGTTTACGAAGCAGCCGGTTGTGGGTTCGAATCCCACCCTCATCACGAATACATTGAGGTGTTCTCTAGCGGCAACGAGGGCGGACTGTAAATCCGCTGCCATTCGGCTTTCGGGGGTTCGAGTCCCTCCACCTCAACAAAAATTATTAAATGGAGTCTGTAGCTCAGTTGGTAGAGTACCAGTTTGTGGCACTGGTTGTCGCGGGTTCGAATCCCGTCGGACTCCCTAAAATGGCTCATTAGTTCAGTTGGATAGAACGTAGCGCTACGGACGCTGAGATCGGGAGTTCGAATCTCTCATGAGTCACAAAATAAATATGGATTACGTAGAGACGGGGCATGCCCCGTCTTTTGCATTTATTTTTGGTTGATCGCACATAAAATCCGGGGGTGCCAGACTCTACTTCGTAGCGTCTTCGGCACCCCCCGGTTACAGAAATATCGTCTTACAGACGGTTATACAAAATTCAGAATTGTCATTAATCTGTCTTGAACCTTCGTCAAAACCTTTTTCGTCTCATCATTGTCGGAATCCTTTTTATTGTTGAGAAGTGTAATAGCCTTCTTGATCAACTCACAGTCATCCAACGATAGTGGGTTTTGAGAGATGGAGTAGTCAGGATCAGAGTATCTGTAGTAGATTCTATCGTACACCTCGATTGGGGCGAAGTAACCGAGTTTGTCGGATCTCATTATCTGAATATCCATCTGCACCGTTCTGGCGCACACTCCCTTTCTGATACCCTCCATATCGTATAGGGCATCGCTACATGCTTCGACGAGATCGTCGAGAGTCCATCTCTTGCATCTGTTTCTTAAACAATTATCAATAGTTTTGTACCTTATCAAGGCATTCTTATTTGCTGGCATAGTTGTTTCTTCTTCATTAAAAACATAAAAAAATAGTTGGAAATACCGGTAAGGATTTCCAACTATCATATTTGGGTTAGTTTCACGAATAGGCTCGTTAAGATCTGAGTTTACGAAGCCTGATAGAAATAACTATGTCGATGATAAGAGAATCCTATACCGCTCGTGCGTGGATAACTACATGAATGCACATAACTGCTTTGCCCACAGCGTCGATAGCTATGAACAAACGATGATGATGTTATGTGTACCAATTGTCTCATTCCTTATAGGATTCTAAATTATACGTTTAATTGCCCGAAAGCGTCTGCAAAATTATAACATTACAACGAAATCTTTTTGCGTTGTAGGAAAAAATTTTATTCAAATAGGCCAGACTGCCGGATTCGAACCGGCGAAGACATCATCAGCTTGAAGTTATCGCGCCCCATTTGGCCACTCTGGTAAGTCTGGCATAAAGAGACGGGAACACGCCCCGTCTCTGCTTTTCAAATTAAGATTAAGTCAAGTGTTATAGTTCTTTACATATTTAGCAAATTTGTCACATCTGCAGGGTTGAGTGCCCATTCGTAAGTATAGGCTTCGTCTGCTTCGTCTGCGATGTCAATAATCTTAAGATTCTGGCCTTTAGCTTTCATCTCAAGAAGTTCTCCCACGGAAAGCTTTTCCTCAAGTCGACGCAATAGAGCTTCTACTGAAGCATTGTCAGCATCGTGGATGGTCTGTGAGGTGAATGCCATCTCAAGCCAGATGATTTCTCTTTTTGCGACGTCTAGAATACCGAACACCAATCCTTTAGAAAGGTTGTTTTCGCTGATCCTTACCATGTGCTGAACACATGATGGATCGTAGGCAACACCCTTTGTCTCAGAGATTTTCATCGGATTAGCAGAGTCCATCCATCCTACAACAAGGTTTGGTGATAAAGCTCCGCAAGAGTACGCGTTACATGTGAATGTGACATATTTAGCTCCAGCTTTCTCAAGTTCAGGGAGAGACAACTCTATATATTCTGCTGTTCCGACCATTTCTGGAATAGTACGGATGTCGCCAGAATGTTTAGCTCCTGTACCTGTCAGATTACCATAGAAGCATATCTCAGTTTTCCATCCGGATATGCGATCCTACAACTCAAATCCATGTCAAGGTGCTGAGCGTGTAGGCCTTCACCCCACTGTAGGAATAGTCTAACAGCGTTGCCTTCCACTGGGAAACGAGTTCCTGTCAGTGCAGATGAAGTGTCCTGAATGGTTGTAGAACGGTCTCCAATGCTTACTGGAATATTGTAGAGAGACGGATCAATGTAGATTGTATTTGATTCTGTCTTCTGTGCAGAGAAACGTCGCTCCATAGAACTTTTATAGATTTCCATCACGTCATGAACCATCTTTTAACGTGCATATTTGTCGTATAGCACCAATAATTTATTTGGTTCCAAACGACGGACAACGCCAGTGATTGGACGTGCGATGCGAACCTCTCCTTGATTGAAATAAAACTCAGCTGCATTGCCTAAAGATAGAAGCAGACGCGATGGCAACTTGTCTGAAATCTCATTAAAAGCTGCAAGTACTTTGTCGCTTCCGAATCGTAGCATTGTTGCGAACAGACAACGTGCGAACAAGCCTGGACGTTCTTTAAGCAGAGCCAATGTTTTGTCTGCATCATTCTCTAAACGAGCTTTATCCAGATTCCCTTGCCAAGTAGAGTATTCCTGCTTGTAGAATACGTCAAGAATCTCTGCAAGATGTTCCATACCTTTCTTGCGAGAGTATTCACCAAGACGAAGAGCACGGGTGATGCGTACCCACATCCCTCGTTTCGGATTCATGTTTTCTGCCGCTTGTATCGCAGACATAGGAATTGCATTCAGCCATTTCGCTGTACGGAGACAAGCCTTTCGGTCGTATTTCAACATGAGTTTCTGCTTCATATTTTCTGCAGCATCAGCACCTTTGTCGAGTGGCCCCCAGATATGGCTATATAGTCTACGTGCATTTGCGACAAGAGTTTTTGGCTCGATTATCTGGACGTATCCAGTCTTCTCAAACCATAGATAACGAAGCACGTCAGTAGGCGTTTTCATTAACCTTGAAGCGTCTTCATCTTTGCCGTGTGCAACCAATTGTTTGATTACAAGCATGGCTGTCTCTTTTATGGAAATGTTGATATCCTCAGGAAGAGCATATTCGTTTAACAACAATTCCAAAGAGTTTTTCTGTGTTGCGTCAAGTGGAGTTGCAGAATTAAGAAGAGACGCGAATACGTTCTGCATATCCTTGTCAGTGAACAGACGTAGTTCTTTCAACTTGCTTCCCTGACCAGTATATACGAAATCTGCAGTTTCGAATTGTGTACCACAGAATGGACATCCATTGTAACGCTCTAGAGGGAAAGTGTCGTTCGGAATGAAGTGGCCACAAGGTAGTGTGGTTCCTTTAAAACCTGCCTTTTCACCGCCAAAATAGTTAGAGATACATGTGATTATACGGTCTACTAAAGTTTCACCAGTAGGCACATTCCATCCTTTCACGAGTGAAGCCCAGTTGAGTTTCACTCCCATTACATCATTGATGCACTCTGTGATCTCTGCCAAAGTATTGGTGGAAACAGCATTGAGTGCATGAAGAAGTTCTTCGCTAACGCAAAACCCGTTTTCTTTCAATCTCTTTACAAATGCTAATACTGGCACTGTCGCCTCGGATTTCATGTTGATCTCATCTCTGTTGATATCGAGGTAGATTGCACGGTAGCGTAGAGCTATTTTTGTTAATGTCTTATTCATAATTACAAATATAAAAGGCATTTGGCCGACTAATCTGGGGTATGATAATATCCGAAGTAAGTCGTAGGGGCTGGTTTTATGCCTGCCTTGCCTTGACCTTGTTAATAAATTAAGAGAGGTAATTGAACAACTGTTTAACCCTTCGTACAAGCTTTTTAGAAGTAAATCGCTCTTGACCTTCTCTTTTTTGTGGTGCGGGTAGGATTTTCTCGCTACCGTACCATAATAATATTTAGAGGTCCCGATCGGATTCGAACCGATAACATATAGGAACCGGAGTAGATGCTGATTGGACCTGCATCGAATGAGGTAATTTCATCATCAAAATCTATCACTCTACCAATTGAGCTACGGGACCGGTTGTTGAGCGGCGGACTGGATTCGAACCAGCGTATGACCACTAGAAGTAAGCAAATGTTTGAACCATTCGGTTGGTGCACACTTATGCTTATTGCAAGATCATGCCACACAACTGTTATGGTAATTACAATGCTAAACCGCCGCAATTTTGTCAAATCTGATTTGTGTTTCAAATTGACAATACAAAGGTTAATACTGACTACGCAATCTTTCTGCGTAGTGCGAAAAAAATGCGAAAAATGATGAAAAAAATGCGAAAATCGTCAACTACGCAAATAGGTTGCGTAGAATTTTCCTATTTTAGCATTGTTAAATATCAATGAGTTGTAAAAAGATAAGCTATGCCTGCAAATAAGAATGCTCTAATTCGTTATAAAACTATTGATAGATGTTTGCGTAACACTGGCAGACGTTGGACTCTCAACGATTTGGTAGACGCATGTAGTGAGGCTCTTGGTAATCTGGAGAATAAAAGTGACAATGTTTCTGTGCGTACTGTTCAGGGAGACATTCAGATGATGCGTTCAGATAAGTTAGGCTACAATGCTCCGATAGTGGTATATGATCATAAATATTATCGTTATGCCGACGCAGATTATTCCATAATGTCGATGCCGTTGTCGCAGAATGATTATGAGGTGATGCAAGAGGCGGTGGATATGCTGCGTCAACTTGAAGGTTTTGATCAGTTTTCTGAGATGTCAGATGTGGTAAGTCGTTTGCAGGATAAGCTCTCTATTTCTCGTAATAATAGAAAACCTATTATTCATTTTGATAGTGTGCCTGATCTAAAAGGTTTGAAACTTCTCGAGCCTTTATATAATTATATTGTACGTAAACAGACACTTAAGATTGTATATCAGTCGTTTAACGCTAAACAACCGTCTGAATATATATTGTTTCCATACATACTTAAAGAGTTTCGCAACCGATGGTTCTTATTTGGTTCGAAAGCTGGGGATATGATGCTTTATAATCTGCCACTTGATAGAATAGTAAGTGTTGAGGCTGTCGATGATATTCTGTTTTGTGAAAATCCTGATTTTGATTCAGAACATTTTTTTGACGATGTGATTGGAGTCAGCAAGAACATCAATGATACACCGCGAAGGGTTAAGTTTTGGGCCTCTTCAGAGCAGAGCAAGTATATAAAAACCAAGCCAATTCATCGTTCTCAACAATTGATAGAAGAGAATCCTGAAGACGGAAGTTGTTTGTTTCAAATAGATGTAGTCATCAATTTTGAAATGTATTCCGTCTTCATGAGCTATGGCCCAGGAATTAAGATTGTATCTCCTCCTCGTGCAGTCTCTTTTATGAAAGAGAAAATGAGGTTGGCTTCGAGTCTGTACGGGCAGGTTTGAAACCTGCCCCTACGGTTTGGTGTCAGCGTTTTCGTTAACGTCAACGTTATTTATTCCATCTCTTCAAGATTTGTGCCGCTATACTGCCAGAAAAGTTATGCCAAACAGAGAAGATGGCTCCTGGCACCGCAGCCAACGGATACATTGCAAAGTGGGCTGTGGCAAGTGATGTGGCGAGGCCTGAGTTTTGCATTCCCACCTCAATGCTTATGGAAGTTCGTTTCTCTGGTGGCAATCCCATCAGCATACTTGCGACGTAGCCAAGAGATAGACCAAGAATATTATGTAGGATTACAGCGACAGCTACAAGCATACTGCATCCGATGATGTTTTGTGCATTGTGAGAGACGATGATTCCGATGATGGCGGCAATGGCAAGCGTCGAAAACATCGGCAGATATGGGGTGATTCTCTGTGTGAAATTCTTGAAATGATGGTTGATGAAAAGTCCTGCGATTATTGGCAATATCACCACCTGAACGATGCTTATGAACATTCCCACAATATCCACCTCCACCGTCTTTCCGGCTAATAATAACACCAATGCCGGTGTGGCGAATGGAGCGAGTAGGGTGGAGACTCCGGTCATAGCGACGCTAAGAGCGACGTCGCCCTTGGCTATATAGCAAATCACATTGCTGGCTGTTCCGCCCGGACAACATCCCACAAGTATCACTCCCAAAGCAAGTTCCGGAGGCAGATTAAGCAGTCTGCATAGCCCCCACGCTACGAGTGGCATGATGATAAATTGTGCCAACTCACCAATCATAATCTCCTTTGGATGCATCAGCACGGGTTTGAAGTCGGACGGCTTCAATGTCAATCCCATTCCAAACATCACGACTCCGAGCATAGGAGTGATGGCCTTCGGACTTATCCATAGGAAAGACGACGGTACAGATAAAGCAATCGCAGTTACTGCAATGACAATCAGCGTGATATGCGACGCTATCCAATTAGGTATTTTGATTATATTCATTATGATTTCGTTATTTTCCGTTGGCTGAACATTCATCACATATTCCGTGGATTAGGATTCGGCTATGTTGCAGACGGAATCCTTTGGGTAGGGACGCCACAAGGTGTTGGTCCGCCTCAAGACACATTGTCTTATGACATGAATCGCAAACGAAATGCGCGTGATCTTTCTCGTGATTGATACTCAACGCATACACAGTGTCTTTCTCTTCAATTAAAATAGGATGGATGATGCCTTCTTCCTGCAATGTCTTCATTGTGCGATAGAATGTGACGCGGTCGAAATCCTTTCCGATGGATTCTTTAATCTGCTGTTCGGAAAGCGGTTGCTCGGCATTAAGCAGACTTCTTACGACGGCGAGTCGTTGTGCTGTACTTTTTAGTCCTTTCAAACGGATAATCTCTTCTGCATTCATATCAATGACGTTTTTCTAATGCAAAGATAATGCATATAAATCAATTAATTGTGCTATTTGTTGCAATAATGTTGCAAAAAGTAATGCAACAATGTTGCAAATGCAACGTGGTTGCATTATCTTTGCACTGAAATTTAGAAAACGATGCAAAATATAATGTTTAAGAGTTTTGATAGAATTGTAAAATGGTTATGGATGACGTCGATGTCGTTTATGCTCACAGTGTCTGTTGAGGCTCAAACGATTGATTCTTTGGAAACTATCCAACTTGATGAGATGGTGGTTTCGGGTTCGGCTGCACCAAGGGTTGAGGTGGCGACGTTACCTGTTGTCAGTGTTTCTCCTGGTGAGCTCAGTCTACACATGGGGCATAGTCTGATGGATGCTCTTTCTCATACGGAGGGTGTACAGTCTATGGATATCGGAGTGGGTTTCAGCAAACCTATGATTCGAGGATTGGGTTTTCAACGTGTGGTGGTGACGGAGAATGGAGTGAAACAGGAGGGTCAGCAGTGGGGTGCGGACCATGGTTTGGAGATAGATGCTTTTCACGTTGATGGGGTGAGAGTGGTGAAGGGTCCGGCTTCAGTCTTATATGGAAGTGATGCTATGGGAGGCGTGATAGAGATTTTACCGACGAATATTCCTTTAAGAGATACGTTGTATGGAGAGTGTTTGGTTCAGCATCAAAGTGTAAGCACAGGGTTGAGTGGATCGGCGATGCTCGCATGGAAAAAGAGTCGTGTCTTCTCTCAAATACGTTATACGGAGCGACATTGGGGCGACTATTATGTCCCAGCCGACAGTTTCACCTATCTGAGCATGCGTCTTCCGATTATGGGAAGACGGTTGAAGAACACTGCCGGCATGGAGCGAAGTGGAAATGGCTTGATTGCGTATCGTCGCAAAAAGTATGAAGGTCGACTGAATTTCAGCGATAATTATCAGAAGTCAGGATTTTTCAGTGGTGCTCATGGCATCCCCGACCATAATAATCTACAGCCGGACGATAGCAGATGGAATATCGATTTGCCGTATAGTGTGGTCAACCATTTGAAAGTATCAAGCAATAACAGGTGGACGACGGATAAATTCCAGACGACGTTTGTTTTGGCTTATCAACGTAATCATCGTGAGGAGTGGAGCCGATTCCATACGCATGTTGTGGGGCAACAGGCACCAGAGGTGGATCCGGATAAAGAGTTGATGCTTGACTTGCAGACGGTTTCATCTAAATTGCAGTTTCGTCTGACTCCTTCAGATGTTTGGGAACATTACGTTGGAATTTCAATAGTTTGGCAGAAAAACGGGATTGGCGGATATGGTTTTCTGATTCCTTCTTATTGTAGAAGTGAGTATGGAGTCTATTATCTTGTCAACTATACGCTGAATAATTCATGGGTGTTGAATGCGAGTGCCCGCTACGATATCGGACGTATTCAAACGGAAGAGCATGGTAGCGACGTCGGGGCTGTAGATCGTAATTTCAACGATTATTCGTTGGCTTTAGGTGCTGCGTTTTCTCCGACGTCGCAACAGAAATGGCATCTTTCGTTTGGACGACCCTACCGTCTACCTTCTGCTAATGAGTTGACTTCCAACGGTGTGCATCATGGTGCTTTCAGACATGAATTAGGAGATAGTAGTTTAGTTGGTGAACGGGGATGGCAGGCGGACGTCTCTTACTCATTTCAAAACAAGAGATGGGATTTGTCAGTTTCCCCGTTTTTTAGTTACTATCCTCATTTCATCTCACTTCATCCGACAGGAAGATGGTCGGAGTTGCCAGACGCGGGGCAAATCTATCAATATGTCGACGCGAGGGCTACATTTTGTGGAGGAGAGGCTCGTGTGAAGGTGAAACTTGTGCGTGACTTTTATTATGAATTCTCTGGAGAATATGTCAACTCCTTTGATTACGATTCGCATACAGCCACTCCATTCTCACCTCCTGCGTCAATGCGCAATACGTTAAGTTGGGAGGCAAAACGATGGCAGACTTATGCGGAGTGTCATAGTGTGGCGTCGCAAAAACGTGTTTGCCATAATGAGGATGAGACTCCTGGATACAATTTGCTGAATGTAGGTGGAAAGGTGGATTTTCCGATGGATAAGCGTAATTTGTCGTTGCTTGTGAATGTTCGTAATCTGCTTAACACATTCTATCTTAATCATCTGAATTTTTATAGGAAAATCGATTTGCCAGAAGCTGGTATCGATATCCAAACCACTATTCGCTTGAATTTTTAATTTGGAGATTATATAGCTGTTGTCCAAAATGAGGATTGCAAAGGACGGAACGTCCTTGCTCCTCCCTTAACGCGAGGCCGTAGGCCGAGCGTATAAAGAAATAGCGTGTGTTGGAAACTCGTATATAATTGCTTTTTTAATTTAATTTTATATATATGAAAAAAAGTTTTTTCTTGTTGGCAATTTCCCTTGTTATGGGATATTCATTTTCTGCTTGTTCGGATGACGACGCAGACACAACAAAGCCAGAGATTCAGTTGCATGAACCAGAAAATGGAGACTCACTTTTGATTGGAGCTAATGTTCATTTTGAGGCGGATTTCTCTGATGATGAAGCGTTGGGTAGCTATTTGGTAGAGATTCACAACAATTTTGATGGTCATGGTCATTCTGCTTCCACACGTGCTGATGAACCTTTTTCATTCAAAAAATCTTATGATTTGGGTGGACTTCGCAACTCTCATGTTCATCATCACGACATTGTGATTCCAGATAATGCCACTCCTGGAGCATATCATTTGGTGGTATATTGCACAGATGCTGCAGGTAATCAATCGTTGGTAGCAAGAGATATCGTTCTTTCTCATGATGCGGCAGAGCACGAACATGAGCATGAGCACGAACACGATCATGAGGATTAATTTTTTTCCTCTTCCAACAATTTGATTTTCTTTTCAATCATCACACCATCGCGTTGGCCGTGAAATCCACCTATGGATCCGTCCGACGCGATTACTCTGTGGCAAGGGACCTCCGGAGCGAAAGGGTTTCGTTTGAGAGCCTGACCGATGGCTTGAGCACTACGGCATCCGATTCTCAGTCCAAGATCCTTGTAGGAGATGGTCTCTCCACGTGGCACTTCCAGCAATGCCAAGTAAACCTTGCGTTGAAACTCAGTGATGGATTTATCGTTTATTACACGCTCACGAATGGTCATGGAGTAAGGATTTTGTCAATCGAATAAGGCATTCATATCCAATTGAACTGGAATTTGGTCGCTGTATGCCCCTTGTGATAGTCCGAATGTTGTAATCATAGTTTTTACGATTGTTTTTTTTGTCCCTGTCTCATCTTTGAAAGTGTTTTGGCGATTCGTTATTTTCATATATTCGTCTTTATCCAAAGAATAGGTTGATTCACTATATTTAACCTCGCACAAATTTATCATTGCATCTGCTCTGTCTATGATTATATCAATTTGGGCTGCAGGTGAAGAATGTTTGCTTTTCCATGAGTAATGTTCCGTAGCGACACTGGCAATGCCCAACGATTGTTTGATTTGTGGCATATGAGCTTTGCAAATACGCTCATAAGCTAGTCCATACCAGTTGTGTAGTATCTTTCAAGTAGAGAAAGTTCTTTTTTTCTGCCGATTATTGTGTTTGTCATTACTTTAATAAGTTAATGTCTCAGAATGCAAATATAGTGAATACTTAGGAATGTTGGGCCGATACTGTGCGAAATTGATTGATTTTTGTTTGATTTCGCAGATTATCGGTGATGTTTTGTGGGTTCCTGCATCAGATTTACACGTTCACGAATGGTCATGGAGGATTGATGTTTTATTTTTCCCTGTATTCTTGTGGTGTCATGCCAAGGTGTTGCTTTACATATTGGCAGAAAAATGAGAAGTTGGAAAAATTGTATTTGATGGCTATCTGCTGAATAGGAGTATCCGTAAGTTTGATATCCAATTTTATCTGTTGCATTGCATGCTTATTGATAACGTCAAGTGTACGGTTTCCACTTTTTTCCTTAATCACTTTCGACAAATGCTTTGGCGAAATGTACAGACGGTCAGCATAGAAGGCGACGGTTCTATGGCAACCTCCGTCTTCATTCAAATATTTGAGGAATTCTTTGAAAATAGAGTCCGCTCTGCTTGTTTGATCGTTATTGTTTGTCGTGTCTTCTTGTAGACGCAATGGTTTGCAACATTGATTGAGCACTTCAAACAGCAGAGTGCTGAAAAGATGGTAGATAGTGTTGCTCCTGAATGTCAGGTCTGGATTGTTCCCTCTTTGACGTAACATATTGAGCAATACGAAGATATTTTCGTCTGCTTCATTTTCTGCAAAATGGATCAGTGGATGAAATTCTCCCTCCAACACTTTTGATAAATTATGTCGTGCTGGCAGAATAAAGTCGACAATATGAGGAGAATAGAACAGTACCCAAGCTTGGCAGTCGCTGCTGCTCAACACTTGAAGCACTGGCTGGTGAGGCTTACATAGAAAAGCGTCGCCTGCAGTCATCTGCTTGTTTTCATCAGAAATCGTCAGTTGCATATTGCCCTTTATGCAAATAAACAATATGAGCATTTCCGATTGGAATGCTCCATTAATATATGGAACTTTCGATAGACTGTCGGCAAGTGCGAAATCATCTTCCAGACTAATGATGCCCGGCGTCGACGAAAGAATGCTTGGTGTTATTTCGTTAACCATAATGAGGATGGATATGAAGCAAAGATAGACAAAATTGTTGTAAAATAGATGTTTGATTTTTCTTATTATGTTTTATATGTCATATTCTGCCCTTTTAGTATGCTTTATATTTCTAAAATGCGAAATTTCAAACATTATCTGCCGAAAATCGTAAATCAAAAATCAAATAGAAGAGTTTACTTTTGCACTCAGAAAAAAATGAAAAAAAATGGGAAAGAAATCGCTAATGTGGCTGTTGTTGCTTGGCTTGATTACGTCGGCAAATGCACAACGAAAGTTGAGTATTGATGATTTATTCTCTCTTGTAGAGGAGAACAACAGTCAGCTGAAAAGCGGAAGAATAAGTGTAGAATCAGCTTCACATGGAGTTGCTTCAGCGAAGAGCAGTCGTTTGCCGGGCGTCAATGCTCAGCTATCAGGAAGTTTTAATGGTGATGTGGTGATGATGGATCGTGATTTTTCGAATGCCACTTCTTTCAGTCAGCCTCGTTGGGGCAACTCTTTTGTGGTTGAGGCTCAACAGACCATCTATGCTGGAGGTGCAGTCAATGCTGGAATAAAGTTGGCTGAACTTGGCAAGGAGATGGAGGAAACAAATCTATCTGGCACTCGTAATAATGTGCGTTTTTCTGCACTTGCACAATATCTTGAACTTATCAAACTTGATAATGCTGTGCATGTGTACGATGAGAACATCCAGCTTATGAAACATCTTATCGAGCAGGTGAACGCTAAACGTGACGAGGGTATGGCTCTACGTAATGATATCACACGATATGAGTTGCAACTTCAGGAGCTTACGTTAGGCAAACGTAAGGTGGAGGATGCAAGAGTTATTGTCAACCATCAGTTATGCAATGCGTTAGGTTTGGATGACGAGACTATTGTTCCTGACATTTCCATCACAGATTTAAAATACAGCCAAGAGGGAGAATCTCATTGGCAGTCGTTGTCTGCAAACGAGTCGACGGATTTGAAAAAAGTAGAGCTGGGGACACAGATGGCAGAGCAGAAACTGAAGATTGCCAAGAGTGACCTGTTGCCAAAAATTGCCCTCGTCGCAGCTGATAATTTCAGTGGACCATTCACTTATGATATTCCTCCCGTCGACAATAATTTCAATATCTGGTATGTGGGAATAGGAGTGCAGTATTCGCTCGGTAATATCTGGAAGTCAAACAAGAAAATCAGTCAGGCAAAATCTGATCTTGAATTGTCAGAGTCGCAGAAATCGGTTGTCGCTGAAATGCTTAACAATAGAATTCAGGAGGCTTACACACTCTATATGCAGAGTTATGTGGAGCTTGAAACACAGCATAAGAGTGTGGAACTTGCCACTCAAAACTATGATGTCATCAACGAGCGTTATCTCAATTCCTTGGCTCTTATCACCGATATGCTCGACGCAAGTAATATCAAACTGTCGGCTGAACTTCGTGAGGTCGATGCTTTGGTGAATATTGTGTTCGCTTATCATAAACTTAAGTTTATAGCTAACAATTTATAAGAAAATTGTCACTCACCCTTCGAGTTTGCGAATGAGGATGGGAGTTAGGGCGTTCCACCCTTAATAATCCTCGTTTATTTTAATATTCAACTTAGTCAATAATTTAGAATCAAATGGATAATAAAAAGACGGTAAGATTAGCTTACAACATTATCATCGCAGTGTTGCTGATAACAGGAATAGCGATAGTAATCAATAAGTTCGTCCACTTTGGAAATGTGGAGTTTACAGACAATGCCCATATCGAACAGCATATCACTCCAGTCAACACACGAGTGCCAGGTTTTATCAAGGAGATCCGTTTCGACGAGTTTCAGAAGGTAAGGAAGGGTGATACGTTGGTCATTATTGAAGATGCTGAGTTTCGTCTTGCTCTTGCGCAGGCACGTGCTGGATTGGCTAACGCCCAAGCCGTCAGTTCGGCTACTGGAGCCAGCATCTTCACCACATCCGCCAATATGGATGTGACGAGTGCGGCGGTGGAGGAGGCATTGGTGCAGATGGAGAATGCCAAACGTGAAGAGGAACGTTTTGCTGCTTTGCTGAAGAAGGATGCTGTCACACGTCAGCAATACGATGCCGTGCATACTGCTTATCTTTCTGCTAAAGCTCGTTATGAAGCTGTAAATAATCAGAAGACGTCGCTTGCCAGTGTGAAGAATGAACAAGGGCACCGACTATCACAGTCGCGTGCTGGGATCGAGGCTGCCCGTGCGGCAGTTGAGATGGCTGAACTCAATCTGTCGTACACTGTTATCGTCGCCACAGCTGATGGAGTGATCGGAAGAAAGGATATCCACGTAGGTCAGTTGGTCAATCCCGGCCAGACAATGTGTTGCATCGTCGACAATTCTGAGAAGTGGGTTGTGGCAAACTATCGAGAGACGCAGATGCCTAATATCGCAGTAGGAAGTAAGGTTGATATCACCGTCGACGCTGTACCAGGAGCCAAGTTTGAGGGTGAGGTGGAGCGTATAAGTGACGCTACAGGTTCCGCCTACTCGATGATACCACAGGATAACGCTACAGGTAATTTTGTCAAGGTGGAGCAACGCATACCAGTACGTATCAAGTTTGCTAAGAATGCTGTGTCTGACCGACTTTGCGCAGGCATGAATGTGGAATGTGAAGTGAGATACTGATGGAAGAGAAAATTCCCCCATTTTCAATGCCGATGTACCACGACTGGGTTCCAGAAGGAATACGTCCGTGGATATATGTACTGTTGGCATTCTGTTTTCAGTTTAGTGGAGGCGTTTACCTTGGCGCAATGAATGACATGATTGGCGAGCATTCGTGGATGAGGGAAGACGTGGTGTTCCTTCTCTACTGTAATCTGGCAGGTATGGCGGCATGGTTTCCCGTGCTTTTCAGAATGAAATTTCATTTTAGCAATAAGTTTTTGCTTATGACTGCAGCCTCAGTCATCCTCGTCTGCAATCTGCTTACTATGCACAAATTGCCATTGCCGATGATGTGGATAGTCTGCATCATCGCAGGTTGTGCCAAGATACAGGGAACGTTTGAATGCATGTCCAATATTCAGTTGTGGATGACTCCGACGCGTAATTTCGGCGTCTTCTTTCCAATATTGCATATAATCTTGCTTACTGCAATTGAGGGTGCAGGTTGGCTTGCTGCAACATTTGCTTTCCACATGCACTGGACTATGATGCATTGGTTTGTGGTCGGGCTTATGCTTGTTGTCCTAACCATACAGGCGTTGCTTACACGTCCATTCTGCCCGATGCCACCCGAGAGACGAGTGCCACTTCAGGGAATCGACTGGTTGTCGGCGGCGGGTTGGATATTGTTTTTCCTTCTTGTTGCTTATGTTCTTAATTATGGCGACTGGCAACAGTGGTGGCATTCAAGCACCATACAGCTATGCACAGCGGCAGCATGTATCACGTTGGCCGCACTTATGATACGAATGAAACATAATCCGCATTCGTATATCGAGTGGAAGATAGTCCGCTACCGTTATTTCCGTCCAATCATATTCTTCGTGATGATATTTGAGATTATCATGTCGGTGGAGCATGTGTTGGAGACGATATATTATGAAGAGGTGATGCATTATTCCGACCTTACCTACGAGACACTCAACCAGTGGTCTTTGATAGGTGCGTGGACAGGCTGCCTTTTCTCGCTTGGTTGGTTGAAAGTGATGACGTGGAAACCGTACAGACTGATTATCATAGGGATGTCGGCTATTTGTTTGTACTGTGTCGGATTCTATTTCCTTGTAGATCCGCAAGTTGGCTATTATCAATTTGTGCCGCCACTTATCTTTAGAGGTTTCGGTTATGCCATCCTCTGTATTGCATTGATGTGGTCGTTGGATGAGGTCATGTCGTTCGAACATTTCTTTCAGGCACTCTGCATTTTCAATTTCTTCCACATGTTTGGAGGAGGAACCGTCGGAGCTGCATTTTTAGCTAATGGCATAGGATATTATGTTGGCGACGGATTTGCCCGCTACAACGGTTATATCAACCTCGTCGGCTTTACTGCGTCGCCTTTTGATATGTCGCATTATATGGAAGGAATGGTGGAAGGGTTGTTGGCCCAGACCATCAAGATTCTATATGGTTGGATGATCTACGCATGTCTTGCGTTCATTGTAGTGTTCCTTCTATTGGATCGTCCTGGAGTGCGACGTCGAGTCAAGAAGATGCCATCATGGTCGACGGTGGGAACATGGGTGTTGAACAAAGTTATGAGACAATAGGATTTTACTCATCTATTTCCGTAAAGCGAGGGAATCTTTTCCCTTCTCTCTCCACTGTCTCAAAAAACATTTTTTCTGGGCGTACCCAATAATTCTCATCTCCGTAAAGTGCCTGATAAACCACCATTCTTTCCTGTGTTTCAGAATCGAAGGCTGTTCTCACAAAACGGTATTTTCCACCTTTGAAGTGTTGGAAGAATCGTGTATCTTTCTTTGGAAACTCCTCAAGCATCTTCTTTGCCAACGGTACGTAATACGCCTTCACCTCCTCTGCCGTCGGTGTGTGGGCTCCGGGAAAATGATGTGAGTTATCATAATGTTCAAGGAACGTCGGTTCAAAATGGGCGATTGGATCATTGTCTCCGAAAATCCCCCAGATTTTATCTTTGTAGAAAGGCGACGTGAAGTTAAACTGCACATTCTCGACCTCAGCAAACTCCTTGATTAGATTCTCATCGATAGTGAAATCTTGTTTCCCGTCGACACGGGGGCTTTTATACTGATGGTTTCCTACACGCTCCACCAAGAATTCCGTCATCTTGAAATAGGGATTTCCAAGAAGGGCAGGTATGCCGACGACGGGGGCGATCATCTGAGCATAGAACGAACCACAACTGTTGCCGATGATCAAGTCTGGATTCTCCTTGTCGCAAATCTTATGGATGAGTTCCAACGCCTCTTTCGGATGAATAGGCAGATCCGGAGTCAACACTCGCATCGTCTCCCCGAAGGCATCTCTCAAAGCATTGGCAGGGACACATTGTCCGCTGGCAAAGAAACCATGTAGGAATAGTATTGTTTTCATTTGTCTGAAGGCAGTTTCTTCCAATATAGAGATTTTGGATATAATCCCCACAATCCGGCTTTTACATGTAGTGTTGTGTCGTCGTCAAACATCATCTTGACATTGAAATATTTGCCGCTGACTGGATCATAGATTTTACCGTCGCACCATTCTCCATCCTTGTAAACGACCTTGTCGACGAAAACGACTTCTGACATTGGAGTGTTGCGTTTTGCTTTGTCTGGATTATTCACATCCTTGATTGGAGTGCCGTCTGGAAGGTTTGGCTCCTTCATCCAGTGGTTCTGGACTCTGTAACCGTCCTTATATTTGAAAATCTTCACTTTGGACTCGTGACCTTCGTAGTTCAACAGATAAATACCGATGATCTTGTCTGCGGCATTCTGAGCGAATGCTGTCACACTATAGATGAGTGAGAATAGTAGCGTTAATAAGCAATTTTTCATAGTTGTTTAATTAAAGTTTATGATGGACAAAGATAGTCAAATAAAACCTTACAACGAGGAATATTGTTAATTATTCTTTCCTCCTTTTGTCATTTGCTTCAACTTGTTAATTTCATTTTTGAATTGTTCTGCAGTTGGAAGATAAAGATGATATTCGCTTGCAAGGATTGATTTGTTGTTTTCAGGCAGAGTCATCTTGACAACAGTATCGTTCTTGTGGGTACATAGAAGAATTCCTATTGTTTTGTTCTCTTCTGGAAGTTTCTCTACACGATCGTAATAATTTACGTACATCTGTAATTGACCTAAATCTTGGTGGGTCAATTCTCCAGTTTTCATTTCAATTATAACAAAACTTCGAAGTAATCGATTGTAAAGGACAAGGTCAACGAAAAATTCGTTGTCTTCTAGCAAAATTCTTTTCTGTCGTGCTACAAATGAAAAACCTTTTCCCATTTCCAAAAGAAAGTCTGTCAGGTGAGTTATGATTGTACTTTCTAAGTCTTTTTCATAGTAACTAGATTCTCGATGTAATCCTAAAAACTCCAGTACCATTGGGTTTTTGATTATTTCTGTTGGACTTTCAGGAATACGTTCTTTTCGGGCAACTGCAAGAACCTTCTCTTTGTCTGAACTCATTAAAAGACGTTCATAAAGCATTGAATTTATTTGTCTCTCAGTTTCTCTTGCTGTCCATGAATTATTGACAGATTCAAGCTCGTAATACTCTCTTTTATCTGGATCTGAAATGGCTATAAGTGACTTATACTGAGTCCAGTTCAATTGCGTCCGCAGTGCGGACGCAATTGGATAAATAGTATAGAATTGACGTGCTCTTTCCAATTGCCTCTTCCCAAATCCACTACCATACTCCTTTTCCAGAACTGAAGCAAGATTTTTGATTAGGTAATCTCCATAGTCGGCACGGTCTTTCCCTCCTTGCTCTTCAACAAAGATTCGTTCCCCTAACTTCCAGTACATTTGTACTCTGCAGAAGTCAACGCTACGTACGGCATTTGATCTTGCATTTTCAATAATCTGACGAGCGTCAGAATAAAACGTCTCCATAGTTGGAGATACTACTGCTTTATTGTCTGTCATATTAATTACTGTTATCTAATTGTGACTAAACTTAAATCAGGTGCAAAAATAAGCAATTTAATGGAAATGTTGTATAATACTTATCGAATTTGATAATCCTATTTTTCTTTTTGAATTAATCTAATTGGGAACGCAGTGCGTTCCCAATTAGATATGAGAATTATTCCCCTTTTCCTTTTATCGTCGCCGCATACGCACTATTGCACAATCCCAAGATTGCTGAGATAAGGAACAACGTCTCGATGCCCAACACTTTCCATATCCAACCGCCAAGTAGGGCGATGAAGATGGTGATGAAATGGTTGACGGAGATACCTGTGGAGATTGTTGCTCTCATCTCATTCTTGTCATCAGAAATATCTTGCACGTAGACGTTGGATGCCATCGAAGCAAGGGAGATTACTGAGTCAAGAACGTAGTTGACGCAGCAGACAATCATGGCTGTGTGCATGTCGAATAGGTGGTGTGCATAACCGTAGAAGAAGCAGACGATGACTAGAATCAAAGTGTCTCCAATCATAACTGGTTTGTAGCCAATACGGTCGATGAGTTTACCCACCATAGGTGCAAGTGCAAAACATGCGATTGCGGAGATAGCAAAAAGTAGACTGATTGTTCCCGCGTCGGCTCCATAGAATAGAATCAACACGTATGGGCCGAATGTGAAGAATACCTGTTTGCGTGCTCCGTAGAACACTTCAAGCATGTAGTATTTCGTGAATTTCTTTCTGAAATAGAATCGACTTTTATTCTTGTCTGTCTTACTCTCACTTGTCAGTTTCAAACTTGCAATCATAGCCAATAGCATACATACTGCCGCTGCCATAAAGGTAGGGGAGAACAACGCTGTGCTTTGAACAAGTGCAAAGGCGACGATGATGACTCCATATCCAAACAAGTTTCCAATCTGATAGATAGAATTCTGATAGCCAAGTGCTTCTCCTCCCTTACCGTCTTTTGAATACTCAAGAGAAAGGGTATTTTTCATTCCGAGTTGGATATGCTCTCCCGTCGAATAGAAGAAAATGGCAGCGATAACAAGCATTTTGACGGGAGAGATGAATGCCTGCATGGTCATTCCAATAACCATGATGATCATACCCATCTTATACATTTTTTCTGCTGACGATTTGTAGAAAATGGCAAGGATTACAACCAATAGTAAACCTGGCAATTCACGGAAAAACTCCGTCACTCCACGATCAAATTCTCCGATTTGCACAACTTCTGCCATGTAGTTGTCGATGACTCCTTTATACAATCCGAAGCCGATTGCGGAGAATAATAAAGAGAGGAATAGTGCTTGATAGTGAGAATCCTCTTTGAAGATTTTTGATAGTTTATTCATTTGTGATATTTTATCGGACTGCAAAGTTGCCACTTTTATTTCAAAATCCCATTAGTCTTTGATGCTTTCTATGACATCAGTAGGGATTTCTTCACCATTGTTCTCTTCCGACTCTGCTTTCAACAGTTTTTTGTAACTCATGTCGATGGCAAATGCACCTAATGGAGCTGATACAAGTATGGCAAGTACGGCAACAGTAAGTACGATACGCCCACATGGAAGTCCCATAGCGAGAGGTAGTGAACCAATGGCTGCCTGAACTGTCGCCTTTGGAGTGTACGCTAACATACAGAAAAGACGTTCTTTGATGTTCAACTCTGTTTTTGCCATGCAGAAGAACACTCCTGTCATACGGAACATCAACGCTAATAAGATGACTGCTACTGCCATCACTCCTGCAGCTGTTGCATACTTGATGTCCACCGTCGCACCAACAAGCACAAAAAGCATAATTTCTGCTGCCACCCACAATTTCGAGTATTTAGGGGAGATTCGTTTTGCCAATACTGGATATGTCTTGAGTAGAGTTGTTCCCATAGCCATGATAGCCAAAAGTCCGGAGATTGGCACTATTCCTTTCATCCATTTTTCAGTAGCAAGAAGTAGGAACGAAACACTCATCATTATGATCACCTTGATAGAGTCGCGCATATGGAATTTCTTGAAATACATGCTTAGCAAAAAGCCGACTCCTACTCCTGTGGCTAAACCAGTGGCGATTGAGACTGGGATGGTTAGGAAACTTGCTGTGCTGACCTCTCCACCAGAAGCAAGTGTGGTGAAGGCGGTAAAGAGTACGATGACAAACACGTCGTCGATGGATCCTCCAGCCATAATCATCTGTGGTATGCTCTTTTGTGTGCCTATCTTATTCTCCATCAAGTAAAGCATTTTCGGAACGATGACGGCAGGAGAAACGGCTGCTACAACAGTTCCCATGATGGCTGCGTCCATTAATGAAATATCAAGTAGACGTGGGGCAATGAGAATCATTCCTGTTATCTCAAAACAGGCTGGTAGGAAACACATCAACAATGCTGGACGTCCCACTTTTTTTAGTTCGCTGATGTTCAATGCAAGACCTGCACGGAGTAGAATAATGACCAAAGCCATCTGTCGTAATTCTACTGAAATGCCAAGAAGTGAAGGCGAAAGCACATCAAGAACGTATGGACCTAAGATGATGCCGGTAAAAACCATACCCATAAGTGCTGGCAACCTAAGTTTTTGACAGATGTAGCCTAATGTCATTCCTAAAAGGAAAATGTAAGCAAAACTTGTTAACATAAAATATTTTAGTTTTTAGTTCAAATACAAAAAATCCTACCTGTTGCAACAATATATAGCTATGGTTGCAACAGGTAGGAACTATCAGCTTTAGAAAAGCGGTTTAAGGGGAGTCCCATCCCCAAAATTTTCAGCAAAGTAACGAAGAATAATTCAAATACTATGCGTTTTATCTTGAAAAATCTAATTTGTTACTGCTTATTTGATTTATAGTGCTTCATCGCTACTAATATTCTTGATTTGTTGGTCATAAAGCAAGAGTAGATAGTTTTAACCATTTCCCAATTCTGAGTGAGCAGCCAAATTCCGAAGCATTTTTTCATTGTAGGGAAGAATGCACTTTGGTTGGTTTTCATATAATCCTTTATGATGACGTCTTCCTCTACTCCTTTATCCATGAGTAGAGCCATGCTCACGATGCCAGTACGGTCTTTCCCGGCTGTGCAGTGGAATAGTGTTGCTTTGCCTTGTGCCTCATTATCTTTCAGCACCGTCAACACTTTATCTAATTGTTCTCTACTGCTTTCTTCCGTCACAAGTTTAGTGTATAATTCCTTGAAATCTGGAATCATTGCTTTTAGCTTTTCCGGATGATTGCGTAGATTTTTGATGATAGTCATCGGATCGGAACCAGTTTCATGGGATATTCCAATAGTGCTAGCTCCAAACAACGGAAACTGCAAATACTTAACATCTTCTGGTAGTGGATCTGGAAATTCGTCAGCCTCGACGGGAGTTCGTAGGTCGATGACACATTTGATATTGTATCGTTGGAGCAAACGTGCACACTCTTCTTTGGATAGCAAACTTAGTTTAGCACAACGGAAGAAGATCCCCTTCGGTAGTGCTACACGCTTGGATTTACAGTCTCCAAGATCTCTAAAATTGAGTGCAAGAGGAGTCCCGAATAATGCCATGTTATTTACCTATGCAGAAGTGAGCGAAGATATTGCCCAAAACTTCGTCTGTTGTGATTTCTCCTCCTGTAATCGACGCGAGTGCATCAAGGATGTCGTGTATATCTCGACTGATAAGGTCGCCGGATAGGTTAGTGTTGAGGCCGTTCTTCACACGGTCAATTCCAGCAAGTGCGTCGCATAGTGCTGCGTAGTGACGGGCACTTGTGACGATGATATCGTTGTCTTCGCCAGCTATACTCTCAGCGAATTTAGCCAACGCTGATTCAATTGCCTCTTTGCCGACACCGTTCTTTGCAGATACGGAAAGGGTAGTGGCATCGAAATTATATTTGTTGTTGAGTAGTCTTTCCAATTTATCCTGCTCGCAAATGTCTGATTTGTTGAACAGAAGAAGCACAAGCTTGTCTTGCAATTGTTGTGCGTTGATGAATTTTACCACTTCATTCTCATCACGAGAAGCATCAACGATAAATATCACGATATCTGCCTGCTCCATCATCTTATACGAACGCTGGATACCAAGATTCTCAATAGCATCATCTGTATTGCGGATTCCGGCTGTATCAATTAGTCGGAGTGTATAACCGTCTACCTGCAATGTATCTTCGATAGTGTCACGAGTGGTTCCGTGGATATCGCTGACGATGGCTCTCTCTTCACCAAGAAGCAGATTCAATAATGTGGATTTTCCAACATTCGTCTCTCCGACGATTGCCACAGGAATACCATTCTTGATGGCGTTGCCTGCCTTGAATGAGTTTGCTAACTTGCTGACTCTCTGTTCAATGGCGTCGATAAGTTCACGTAGTTTGGCTCTGTCAGCAAACTCCACGTCTTCCTCGCTGAAGTCCAACTCAAGCTCTATAAGCGACACAAATTCTAGCAGCGACATTCTGAGTTGCATCAACTCGTTGGAGAATCCGCCCTTCATCTGCTTCACAGCGATATGATGGGCTTTGGCTGATGTCGACGCAATTAGATCAGCCACAGCTTCAGCCTGCGACAAGTCCATTCTGCCGTTTAGGTAGGCACGTTGAGTGAATTCACCATGACCTGCCATCTTGCAACCTTTGCGGAGTAGCAACTCTATGATTCTCTTTTGGATATAGATAGATCCGTGGCATGAAATCTCGATTGTATCCTCGCCAGTGTAGGATTTGCCTTCCTTGAAAATTGCACAAACCACATCGTCGATTGTCTCGTCTCCGTCGGCAATCACTCCGTATTTCAATACGTGAGTGGGGCAATCTTTCAATTTTTTCGATTTGCTGAAAGAGAATACCCCGTCGACGATACTGATTGCATCCGGACCAGATACTCTGATCACTGCAATTCCACCGACTCCGGCTGCTGTGCTTATGGCGCAAATCGTGCTGTCTCTATCTATCATGAAAGTTAATGGTTGAATATTTGTAGGGGCAGGTTTCAAACCTGCCCGACTATGCAATTAATTAAGTTTGTATTCTGCATCGAAGCGGAATCCACGTAGGAAATCTTCGATGGAAAGGCGTTTTTTGCCTGGAACCTGAATTTGCAAAAGGTGAAGATAGCCGTCTGCAGTCGCAACTTTCAAGAATTTCTTTCCGTCAGTCACAAGTGTTCCTGGCTCTACGTTATGAGCACTGATCTCCTTCTTTGTCTCGTAAATCTTCATCTGCATCTCCTCCTTGCCTTCTGCTACAAGATTTGCCCAAGCAGCAGGGTATGGGGAAAGACCACGCACAAGGTTGTGGATCTTCTCTGTCGGATTATTGAAATCCAAGTGACAAGTTTCCTTGAAAATCTTTGGCGCTGGTTTCAACTCTGATTCAGAAGCGTAAAGTTCCTCCTGTGGCTTTGGAGCGATAGTTCCAGCGATGATATTCTTCACAGTGTCAAGCACAAGATCTCCACCCATAATCATCAACTTATCGTGGATTGTGCCGACGTTATCTTCTTCATTGATAGCGATTTTCTCCTGCTGGATAATCTTACCTGTGTCGATCTCGTGAGTTAGGAAGAAAGTAGTGATACCAGTTTCTGTCTCACCGTTGATCACAGCCCAGTTAAGAGGAGCTGCACCACGATACTGAGGTAGAAGTGAACCGTGAAGGTTGAATGTGCCAAGACGAGGCATAGCCCACACTACCTCAGGAAGCATACGGAATGCCACCACGATGAATAGGTCAGCGTTAAGCGAACGAAGCTCATTTACAAACTCCTCAGCCTTCAACTTTTCTGGCTGCATAACGTGTAGATTATTATCCACAGCGTACTGCTTCACTGGAGAAAACTGAAGTTTGTGGCCTCTACCAGCTGGTTTGTCGGGCATAGTTACGACGCCCACAACATTATATTTGTCTTCCACCAAACGCTTCAACGGCTCAACCGCGAAGTCTGGCGTACCCATATATACGATTTTAAGATCTTCCTTATTCATAAATTATAATTTATGGAATTATATATTAGTCGTTCAAAATGAGGATTGTTAAGGGCCCATGTCTGATTTATTTGGGCCCTAACCCCTCAACCCAACGCGAGTCCGTAGGACGAGCGTATAAATATAAGCGTGTGTTGGACAACTCGTATATAATTGCCTATTAATAGATATTGGTTAAGATCGGTAAATCGTTAACCATTAATCGTTAATCAATATTTGCGTTGATCTGATCCCCAATTCAATTTCTCACGGATTGTTGTGTAGAATGAGTGGTTATGAAGACGGATAGTTTTCATGAAGAAATCGGCTTTTCTTACCTTAAGTTTGATATCCTCAGGGAAAACTTCACTTCTGCCGTCGAGAGAGATAAGGAACTGACCATTGCGGCTCTCTACAGAAAGCTCCATTTCGCAGTCGTCAGTCACCACAAGAGGGCGGATGCTGAGGCTATGCGGAGCAACGGGAGTGATGATGAAATTTGATGCTTGTGGCACTACGATTGGTCCACCGACGCTCATTGCGTAGGCTGTAGAACCAGTGGCAGTGGCGATGATAAGTCCGTCGGCCTGATACTTAGTCACGAACTCACCGTTGATATATGTGTTGATTGCGATCATTGAAGATGTATCCTGCTTCAAGATGGCAATTTCGTTGATAGCGTAGTTGAATTTTGAAAACCTCTTTCCGTCGGTAGATAGTTTAAGCAACGGACGATCTTCCACTTTATAGTTACCAGATGCGATAGCCTCTACTGCTTTAGTGATTTCCTTCTCACCGTCAACATCGGCCAAGAAACCAAGACGTCCGGCGTTGATACCAAGCAACGGAATCTCACGGCGTGCTATTTTGGCAACTGAACGGATGAATGTACCGTCTCCACCCACGCTGAATGCAACGTCGGCTTCGATCTCATTACACTCGGTGAAAGTTGTGATATCTTGAGTGTTGACACCATTTCTGTCGAGAAATTCCAAGAAATAAGGTTCGCAAGTGATAGCCACATTACGCTTTTTCAACTCATAGATGAGTTTGGCAGAGTAGATAGCAACCTCCTCACGGTTTATGTTTCCAAAAATAGCTACTTTCATATTTTACTGACGTTGACGTGATTTATATACGTTACCGCATATAATTAAAAAAAGGACACTCACCAAAACTGGTAAATGTCCCTTATGCTTTATAAAGACAAGTCCTTTATTACTTCTTGTTACGGTTACCGTACTTGCTAAGGAACTTATCAACACGTCCAGCTGTGTCAACCATCTTCTTAACACCAGTGTAGAATGGGTGAGAAGAGCTAGAGATTTCAAGCTTGATCAATGGAAGTGTCTCACCTTCGATCTCGATAGTGTCCTTTGTAGCTGCTGTAGAGCGAGAAATAAACATATCGCCATTAGACATGTCCTTGAATACTACAGGACGGTATGACTCTGGATGAATATCTTTCTTCATTTTATTTGAATTTTTAATTTTTTACTATTTCACTTTGGTAACTTATGTGCAATGCGGGTGCAAAATTAAGAATTGTTTCCATTTTATAAAAATCTTTCATGCTTTTTTTGCTAAAATAATGCCGATTGTTGATAAAAGGGGGTGATTTTTCTTATTTTTGTAATCGGTAAGACGGAATGAAACAACACGTCGTTGCCAACAATCTGTATTATAATCTAATATTGGAAGAACGAAATGAGAAAGAAACTAATATTATTCATCGCCATGTTTATGGCAAGCGTTATGGGAATGGAAGCAAAAGAAAAAGAGAATTTGGTAAAGATTGAGTGTGAGTACGGAACAATGGTAGTGCGTCTATACGATGATACTCCTCAGCACCGTGACAACTTCTTGAAGCTAGTTAAGGAGGGATTCTACAACGATTTGTTGTTCCACCGTGTTATTAAGGATTTCATGGTACAGGGTGGTGACCCAGATTCAAAGGGTGCTCCTGCTGGCAAGCAACTTGGTGCTGGTGACGTTGGTTACACAGTGCCTGCTGAGTTCGTTTATCCTACTCATTATCATAAGAAGGGTGCTCTTGCTGCTGCACGTCAGGGCGACCAGGTTAATCCAGAGAAGAGATCTTCTGGTTGTCAGTTCTACATCGTTCAGGGTAAGAAGTACAATGAAAATGAGTTGAATCAGATGGAGCGTTCTCTTGGTCAGAAGGCAATGCAAGCTAGATTTGATCAGCTGGTTCAGGAGAACAAAGATTCTATCCGTTCAATGCGTTTGAATCGTGATCAGGCTGGTCTACAGGCTCTACAGGAGCAGTTGATCAAGACTGTTGAGACTGAGTTCAAGGACAAGCAGAGTGTGAAGATGCCAGAGCAGATGCGTAAGGATTATATGGAGATCGGTGGTACTCCATTCCTTGACAACGAGTACACTGTATTTGGTGAGGTTGTTGAAGGTCTTGATGTAATTGACAAGATTGCTGCAGTTGAGACTAATCCTGGTGATCGTCCAAAGAACGATATCAAGATGAAGGTTAAAATGAAATAACATAAAATTCAAAATATAAAATGCGGAATGCTAAATTAGCGTTCCGCATTTTTTTATCCCGACACCATAATGATTGCGATCCTTAGTCGCAATCATTATGAAATCGGTTACCATCACATAGTGAAATAGAACCGCTGGTCCTGATTATCTCTGACTTATTTCAAAGTCGTTGTTGCTTATTTTCCCGAAAAATAGATAGTCGAAGGGTTCATCTCCCGTCGGCATAATCAAATCTTTTGCACGAGCCTCGACACCTTTGTCGGGAATCCTTGCGTCGCCTTCCCTTTTAGCATTTCTCTTTATGCAATCTTTGAGGATGCTTTCCATGAAAAGACCTACAACCATATATCCATTTTTATCAGCGAGCTCAAAATATTTCGCGCTCTCTTCCGGAGAGACGTTGGTGTTGTCGACGACGATGTTTTCTTCTGAGACAAACAACGCATGGAGCATGAGGTGCACCCCAAAAGTTGGACATTAAAAAAATAAAATTTATAAAGTATGGGCTCGGTATTGAACCGGGCTCATACCGTTTAATCTAAGTTTGATTCTTTTATTGTTGTACCACCAGATGTACTTTTTAAGCTGAAG
>JAZUGF010000013.1:0-66066 GCA_045641065.1 Paludibacteraceae bacterium
CTAAATGCAACAATGCAAAGATACAACAATGCAAAGATGCAACAATACAAAGATGCAAAGATGCAACAATGCAAAGATGCAACAATGCAAAGATACAACAATGCAAAGATGCAACAATGCAAAGATGCAACAATACAAAGATACAACAATGCAAAGATGCAACAATGCAAAGATGCAACAATGCAAAGATGCAACAATGCAAAGATACAACAAAGTCGGAGGCCAAGCGGTCTTAGGAAGACAAATTATTGTGCCAACTCCTTGGCTCACAGAACGACATGGCTACGATCCGACTTCTTTGCATTGTTGTATCTTTGCATTGTTGCATCTTTGCATTGTTGCATCTTTGCATCTTTGTATTGTTGCATCTTTGCATTGTTGTATCTTTGCATTGTTGCATTTAGACATAACTACTAAATGTGTGTTGTAGAAGTTTATGTAACATAACATTTTTTCAAGATTATTGTAAAAAATGTTGCTTATTCAAAAAGCATGCTATATATTTGCACCGTCTTTAAGAAGAAAGACACTATTGCATAATTATCGTTAAAGTAAATATAATGGCAAAATTCATTACATTTTTCGGACAGAAAGGTGGGTGTGGAAAGACAACACTTTCTGTTTTATGTGCCAACTACTTGGCATACTGTCAGAATAAAAAGGTCACAGTTCTTGACGCAGATTATCCACAACATTCAATGGTGAACAAACGTAAGCTTGATTATTCCAAGCTTTCTGAGTCAGTTAGATCAAAACGACCATTGAACCTTTGTTATTCTATTCTTCCATGTTGTTTAGGTTCAGCACCAAACAAAGATAATGTCACTAAGGATGTGGCACCATTTATTCTTGACGAACGTTATCGTGAGCGTTTGGGAGATTTTGTCTTTGTTGATTTTGTTGGTTCAGTGAATTTAGGTGCAAGTACAGACACGATGTTTCAGTGTCTTGCAAAGATGGATTATATATTCATTCCTTTTGAATTTTCAGATCTGTCTTTGTTATCTCAGTATCAATCTACACTCATTATGATAAATCACATTAAGAAGACAAACCCTAATGTGAAAGTTGTCACATTCTTTAATAAGATTCCAAATCAAGGGAACTTCTTTTCTGGCAGTAAGGCAGAAAAGCAAATTCTTGATGCTTACAACAAATTGAATGTAGACATTAGAATGGAAAATGGAGTGACTGATTCAATACGAATGAGGTCGTTTGATTGTGTGAACACTGTGTTGCCTATCAGACATAAGTACCTAAAGGGATACGAGAGCGAAGGCTACCACAATGAGGGTAAAATAGGAAGCTTTATTGATGAATTTTATTCAATCATAACAAAATAAGGATATGGCAGACAACACTACTGATGTATTTGCAGAATTCGAGGACTTGTTGGCTGAATTGCCACCTGTGCCTGAAGATCGTCCTATGATGGCTCTTACCGAAATCAGAGAATATAGGGAAAAGCAAAGGGAAGAGGAAATGAAAAAATTAAACAATGCATCTTCTCAAAGTACAAATGATCCTAAAGGTGAGACACCAGAAGAAACTTCTTCAGCGACAGAAAAAATGGATCGTTCAAGCAAAAAGAAATTCACGGATCATGATATCAGTGAATTTCATGATGTGTTCTCTTGTGTAAACCAAACAACGCAAGACTTTGGAACGCAGACAGTAAGACTATACATTCCTGACGTACAGATATTGGCAACATTGTCTAATTGCATAAATAAGAGAATCGCATTGTCTGATATCATCCATAACATTCTAAGTTTATACTTGGAACAAAATAAGGACAAAGTAAAAGAGACACTTTCAAATAAATTTGCAAATTATACGAAGTGATGGAAGAAAACATAGAATCAGTTCAGAATGATGTGACAGAAAAAAAAGCATTTACAAACAAAAAAGTATTTGCCGATAACGAGATTGCTACTTTTGATGAAGTTTTCACTTGTAGAAACCAAGACAGTCAGAATCTTGACACGCAAACGACAAAAATGTATGTGTCTGACATAAACAAGATTGTGATGTTGTCTAGACTCATGCCAAAGAAAATAGGCACACCAGATATTTTACACAATATACTGAACCTATATTTTGAACAGAACAAAGAACATATTAAGGAGATATTTTCTAAAAATCTGCCTTTTTCTTTTGCATATGAAGAAGATTCAAAATAGAAAAGATAAGGATCTGTTGATTCTTAAAATTGCAGAAATCATTTTGACACGAAGATGGACGGAATAGAAAACAAGTAGATATAAGCCGTTAAGGACATTCCCTTAACGGCTATTTTGATTAAAAAAATTAGGGCAAAATATCATTACTCGTTAAGTTTTTGTATTTTTGCACCGTCTTTCAGAAGGACATTATTGCATAATTCATTAAAATAAGAAACATAATGCTCGGAATAGAGAATATATCATGGAGTAGTTTCCTTTGCGTGACAGTGCCAATAACATTAGCACTGGACGGATTTTTTTCATATCGATGTATAAGCAAAGCTCCTAAAGAAAAGCAAAGTTCTTATACAAACAAAAACGACCTTGCCAACGAAGAAGAATCTGCACAATCCGAAGAATATACTGAAATAGAACCTGAAAATGCAACTGCGTTTGATGACAACTATGAAGACATTCCAGATATGACACAATCTGAAGATGCCCTTTCTCAGTTGGCAGACGATCTTGTTGCTCAGGCAGAAGCTGTCAGTCAAAATGACGCTTCTATAGATATAGAAGACATCTATTCGGAAGTAGAAGCTTCGGCTGAAGAATCCGCAGATGACAATGAAGAAGAAACTGTTCCTGTTCAGGTAGAATCAAACGAACAAACATTCTCTGAGACCAGAAATACTCAGGAATTACAAGAATACGAGAGTATTGGAAACAATTTTCATTGGAATTAATCAATAAACATAATTATATGAATACACAAAAGAAGAACCTCTTGAAATGGGGTATGGTGGCATTGTGCTTGTCACTTGCTACTAATTCGTATGCAGATCTTGACGCATCTGCTCTAAATCAACAGATTTCTACAACAACAGATACACTCAAAGGTCTTGGAAAAGGACTTTTGACATTGGTCCAGGTATGCTGTGGTTTGGCTTCTATCTATGGTATCTTGACTGTAGTAAAGAAGCACTTGTCTAACGAGCAGGATGCAAATAAAGCTCTTACTGGTTGGGTAGGTGGAGTGTTGATACTTACTGCACTAAGCTCTTTGGTTAAAGCTCTATTCTTCTAATCAGATGTTTCACATCACAAGTGTAGGAGTAGGCAAATACCCAGTGTTCTGGGGACTTCAAATGCGATGGGCAATATTGGGACTCTCAATCTTTTTTGGGAGTTTCATATTGTTTATTGTATTACAGATGTTTAGTATCGTCCTTGCCCTTGGAGTCTGCATTCCCTTAGTTCTAATAGGAATCTATATCTCATATTCGTTCAATAAGAAATATGGAACAAGAGGATTCAGCAAATTTCTTGCCAACAGGAAACTCCATACAGGGGTTCATTACAAGTCTGCATTTCAGGATATTATAATCAGCAAATAAGATGGAAGAAGAAAAGGATGAAATATACCGTGTTTTTGAATACAAAGACAATAATCCAATTTTACTGTTGGAAACCGCAGATAAGGTAGAAGCTGTTGAATTCATCTTATCCAATTATTCAAGAGACACACTTGAAAGCCAATCAGTTCTTGTTGAATTAAATATTGATTCAAATTTATTTTGGGAGAATAAACACGAATCTGTGAATATACTAATAAACAAATCCATATCAGATTGTCTTTCGAAATTGAATGGTTTTGTTATGCCTTATTTGAACATACAAAATGTAAAAATCATCGAATTTGAAAAAAAGCAATTTAATTTTAACAGAAATGAAAGTGTTGTAAAAAAAGAACTTAGCATTATAGCAAAACAGTTGAATCTCAACACGACAATTTTTGATATTCCTCAATTAGGAAATGTTTATATACCAATAAAAGCCATTAACAAATTTCTAGATAAATCAGCAAGCAATAAGAGTGTTGATTATAATACACATTATTCTGTAATGTATAAACTCCTTGATATAATAAAAAAAACAAAAATTGTAGAAATTCACTCTAACTATAACAAAAACGAAGCAACTGAAATCAGAAGTCCTAAGGAAGGTTTTACAGGAAATCTTGCATTTATTAGGTCTTATGGAGCTATCAAATCAAGTAATGAGAAAGAAGTATTATGGATAAAATTGTCTTTAAAACATATCTTGGATAGAAAAGATTGTGTTACAAAAAATTTATATAGTTACGAAGTCGAATGTTTGGAGGTAGATAAAAAAGAAAAAATTGAATCGGCTGTTCCCCATCATGTCGAACCGAGTACAACAACCCAATGTACGTATCGATTAAACCCCTCGATGGCATACGATTCAATTTCTTTGGCAAATTTATTACATAATGTTGAAAAATCCTACGACAAAGGCAAAAATATTCTCGATGCAAGCAAAGAATCTGAAAAATTACTCATAGAACCAGGAAATAACATTCTAAAAGAGTATTTGCGTCAGAATAATTTTTTGGATAGAGAAACACAAGAAAAGATAGTAAATGACAAAGGTATACATATAACGACAAATGTAGATATACGATTGAATTCCGAAATAGAGACTATAAAAGATAAACAGGAGTCTCAGCAGGAAGACCAGGAAGAGTCAAATACAAAAAGCGTAAGAAAAAAAAGATGAAGAATACAATCTTGAATATAAAAAAAGAAATCGATCCATTACAACAGGCGCCGTTCTCGTTAGAGTATCCGACCCCACCTTCGTTGCTTATGGATTCGATTCCACTTGCAAAGTTACTAAAAGATTTCTATAAAGATATAAAAAATGAGCAGAATAGTAAAAATAGACGATGTATGTCCGATTTATAAGATTGAAAATGGTGTTCTAATCAGCAAAAATGGAGATTTGACAGTAGGATATGAAATATATCTTCCTGAGCTTTGGACATTAGGAGATTCGGATTATGAAAAGATGCATTCAGACTGGGTAAATTGTATTAAAGATTTACCTGCATACACCATAGTCCATAAACAAGACATTTATTACGATGCTGAATACAAATACGAGGGAAAACAAGAAACTTTCCTTCAAAGAGGTTATGCCAGACATTTCAATGGACGACATCATCTTAAACATAAATGCTACCTTTTCTTTACCAAAAGCACAAAGGACGCAATAAAGAATAGTACAGCTCGCTGGAGTCCTCTATGCAAGACCCTAATTCCTCAAGAGAACTGTGATCCCAATGAGCAAACTGCCTTTTTCAAAGCCGTAGATCTTGCTATGGCTGGATTCAAAATGTTATCTGATGAGGAAAAGAACATTTGTGTCACATACAGAAAACTATCAACTACTGATTTGGTTGGCACAAAGCAACCTTGTAAGTTCGGGTTACTCGATCTATATGCCAATTTGTCTTTTGGTCAGGAAGACTTAATTACATTAAATGATATCCATACTGAAGATGGAGACCTAATAATAGGAAACAAGCTGGTTTCTATTCATACTTTAGCAGAAAGTGAACAATTGCCATTACATACTGCGACACACAGCTACAATGTCAATTATAGCACACCTCCGTACTATGTTTGCAATTCATTTGTATCTCCACTTGGGGAAAGGCTTGGATTCGAACATATCTACAATCAATATTTTTTTCTTGAAGACAATATAGATGTCATCAAGGACTTGACAAGAAAAAGCAACCTTCTTGGGTCAACAGCTTCTTTAAGTAAAGTAAATGAAGTCACTAAAAAGAGAACAGACGATTTCATTGATCACGAAGCAGAAACCAAAGAAAGAATCTGTAGATGTGCTTTTAATATCATCACATGGGATAGGAACGCAAAGAATCTTGAGAAGAAGAACACGAAATTAGAAAGAGAATTTATCTCTCTTGATTGCAAACAAGTAAGGGTTTCTGATATAGCACCTCAAATTTTCTGGGGTGGAATAGCAGGAGCTGAAAGTTATTACCCGATGGACGACACTTTTATCACGTTCGTCAACAACGGATGTGATTTTGTAATAACAGACTCAAATTACAAAGATTGGGTAGATAATAGCAACTTCCATATTAACCTATGCGACCGAATTTTCGGAATACCTATCAAGGTGGATCTCGATGACATGCCTATGAAGAACGGATGGATAAGCAATAGAAATAAGGTTATTGTCGGTCCGTCTGGTAGCGGAAAATCTTTCTTCATCAATAATATGTTGATGCAGTATTACGAAATGAATACACATATCGTAATAGTCGACGTTGGTGATTCATATCAAGGATTATCTAACCTAATCAAAGAGGAAACTAACGGAAAAGATGGAACATATTTTACATACAAAGAAGATGATCCTATCCAGTTCAATCCCTTCTTTGTGTCTGATAATGTATATTCAGAAGAAAAAATCGGTACTCTTGTAAGTCTGATATCATTGCTCTGGAAAGGTGACGAAAAGACGTCTCAAACCGAATATACATTTTTGAAGATGTCAATAAACAATTATATTGACTATATTTTATTGGGTACTGTCAAACCAAATTTAAATTCTTATTATGAATATCTAGATAAGGAATTTCGTGAATACTTATCTATTCAAAAAGATAAAGTAACCGATTCCGAATTTAATATAGGCAATTTACTTCACAATTTACAGCCATACTATAAAGGAGGGAAATACGACTTTCTTCTGAACAGTGAAAAAGAGTTAAACTTATTGAAAGATAGATTCATTGTATTTGAGCTGGATAATATCAAAGAGAACAAAACTCTTTTTCCTATCGTATCTCTTATTATCATGGACACATTTGTTGAGAAGATGCGTAAACTGAACAATAACAACATACGAAAGTTTATGTTGATCGAGGAAGCTTGGCAAGCATTGTCTAAGGAGAATATGGCTGAATTTGTCAAATATCTTTTCAAGACAGTGCGTAAGTTCTTTGGCGAGATTGCCGTTGTGACTCAGGAAGTCAAGGATCTTGTCGGCAACAAAATAGTCCAGGATGTATGTGTGAGTCAAGCAGACACAAAAATACTTCTTGATTTCTCTGGCTATAAAGAGAATATGCAACCTATACAAGAAGCGTTAGGTCTAAGCAAAGAAGAGATTGCTATTCTTTTATCGGTCAATAAAAAACTCGACTTCAACAACAGAAACAGATATAAGGAGGTGTTTGTATCCGTTAAGAAAAAAAGTCAGGTTTTCGCTACCGAGGTGAGCAATGAAGAGTATATGGCATACACGACTGAGCGACCAGAGAAAGCGACTTTGTTCAATATAAAAAGAGAAAAGAACTGTTCTATGGCTCAAGCTATAGAATTATATGTAAAACATAAAAGGAAAATATAATGGGAAAAATCATTTCATTAATTGTAGGAGTGTTGCTGTCCATACAAATGTATGGGCAACCTGTGACTGTTGTCGATGGATCTGCCTTCGGACAACGTATCGCATCCATGTCAGCTGATGCAGAGAATGCTCTCAACAACTTAGAGCAACTTCTTAACCAGGCAAACCAAATGGAGGCACAAGTTTTAAGAATGGATAGCTTAAAAAACAAAGTGACCAAAGTGTCAAACCGAATTAAAATGCTATCACGATTCACTGACCTTATTCAGACATCTCAAAATGCTGTTTCTTCATTAAGATATAGCACAGAAGTTATAAGTTCCTCACCTTATCTTACTCTTAAAGAAAAAACAGCTCTTTTATTGTATACGACTAAATTGGTAGACAATATAATTGAGGATGTTACACAGATAAAAGAATTGATAGAACATCCAGAGAAGAGCGAAATGAGTGAACATGAACGTTACAATGAAATAACTAAGTATGATGCTCAAATCAACAACTCTATTGAGACTCAAAATAGGGTGGTAAGAAAAGTAAAAGAAATAGAATATGAAAAAGAATCTTCAATGATGAGAAAGAACTCTTTTTCTACATATGAGATTTACGCAAAAAACAACAAACAGACAACACAAAAACAAACTAAAAAAATAAACTGGTAACTATGCTACTTCAATTATCAAGTACGCTTAATGAATATATAGCGTCTCCTTTTAAGGATTCGGTTCAAGACATAATGACCAAGGTGATTGATAATTATCTTGGCAATTTCATAACTGTAAGTCAAGTTGTTTGTGGAATAGGTGCTGTATTTTACATCGGTTCTATTCTATCAAAGGTGCTTGCTAGCGGAGGTGAGGAAAAATTGGATTTATGGAAATTGTCTCGTCCTGTTGGAATTTTTCTTCTTATTGCGTCGTGCCGATTGGTTTGTCCTGCTGTCGACTTTATAATAGAAAAACCTCTGATTGCCCTAACTGAAACATCACATAAGGCACAACAAGAAAAAATATCTTCAAAAAGAAGAATGTTAGAAGATAAAAAAACAGCAGTGACTCAAGAAAAGCAAAGTACGGAAAGCGACGAACCTTCTAACCTTGGGACAAAAATATCTAATGCCTTCACGGAAGTGTGGGATGGTGTCTCTGGTAACTTGGATTTTGGAACAGTTATAACAAACAAGATATGGTATCTATTTGAATGTATAGCGGATATATTTATGAGTGTGGCAAAATTGGTGATCATAATGATATCGTCGTTATATAAGATAATACTTACAATATTCGCACCGTTTGCATTCGCACTTAGCATGTTTCCATATTTCCACGACAACATTAAGCACTGGTTCGGGCGATATATCCATGCGTCGTTATGGATTCCTATTTCTTATGTTTTAGAGTTAGTCCAAAATTGTTGCACAGAATCCTTTCTCGACAAACAAATTGACTTCTACAATAAAGTACAAAGTTCAGGGACTTATGATGTGATGTCCTCTGGTGATGGATTTCAATGTTTTACAGGAATCGTGTTGTCTATCGTCATAGGTTGTATGTATCTGTCTATTCCTACAATCGCATCTGCAATCATATCAAGTGCAGGAGGAGAATTTATGTCAGGCACTGCCATGACTGCTGTATCTTGGATGGGAAAAACGGCAGGAGCGGTTGTTAACCTACCAGCAAAAACTGTAAAAACAGTTAATACGGTATCTGATGCAGTCGATAAACTCAAAGCAAAATTAGGTAAATAACTATAAAAGGAAGAAACATGGAATTCAAAAATCTAATTAACATAGAATCGGCATTTAAGCTGAGCAAAGGTATCACATTTGCCACTATAGCCATGTGTGCAATAATCAGTTGCTCCGCCATTTTTATGAGTCTACAGTATGCTGAGGAACAAAGACAAAAGATTTATGTCCTTGACAATGGTAAGTCTCTTATCCTCGCACTTCAGCAAGATGTTCAGATGAATAGAGAAGCGGAGATTAAGAGCCATGTCAAACGATTTCACGAGCTCTTCTTTACGCTTACTCCAAATCAGGAAGCGATAGATTATAACATCAACCAAGCCTTGTATTTAGCAGATAATAGCGTGTTGGAATTCTACAAAAACCAACAAGAGAAAGGGTTTTATAAGTCTTTGATAGGAAGTAACGTAATAGGAGACATAAGGGTTGATTCTGTTATAGTCAAAACCGACTGCTATCCATACAAAGCGATTATGTACGGAAAAACTTCTTATATGCGTACTTCATCCATAACATATTTTAGTCTGATCACAACTCAAACACTTGTAAATGTGCAGAGATATGATAACAATCCTCATGGTCTGATGATTGAAAACTGGAAAGTGGAACTTAACGAACAGATTGGAGAACCTCGCAAAAGATAAGCCTATGGAACAAAAAACAAAGAATGAACTATTATTTGTGCAGATAGCCACGGTTATCGGCTTCGCTTCTGTATGTGGTATGTTTTACTATCTTGATGGGGGAAATCCTACTGAAGAGATAGTAAATACAGAGATAACCATTCCTGAATATCAATCGGACAAAACGACTGACAATAGCAGAATTGCAAGTTATGAAACTGCCCTGGCTATTGAACATCGTAAACAAGAAGTTCAGGATGCACAAAAGGAATTCAACACATTTGATTTCTTTAATAATGAAGCGGATGTTCCTGAACAGACGGAAACTTCAATAGACGATAGAATAGCTCAGTTAGAAGCAAAAATAGGAGAGAGTGCAAAAGAATCTGAAGAACCCAAAGCAGAGCCAGTTAAAGTTTCAACTCCAGTGCGTAGCGTGCAAAGAACAGGGGGCAAGCGAGCTGAAACAAATGAAGAAAAGAACAAAAGAATTATAGATGAGAAACGCAAACAATTCATCTATAAAAGCAAGAAACAAATGTTCTCCACTGGTGTCCTGGTTGATGATGATTTATGCTTTGTCCGACAACTGACACCAGAAGAGGTGGCTATGGGATATGACGCATTTGTACACAGAGAAAATAACAAAAACATAGCACAAAACACTCCTGTCGCAACTGCAACAAACCAGGAAAAACCGAAAAAATCAAATGGTTTCAAACCAATGGAAGAAAAGCAAACTAAGGGAGAAAAGGGAGCTATTCGTGCCGTTGTTCATGGAGAGCAAAAGAATGTAACAACTTCTAGTCAGGTGCAATTACGTATTCTAGATGAAATTGAGATTGATGGCACAACAATTCCTAGGAATACTATTATCTATGGTCAAGCTCGGTTTCAAAATAATAGAATGGGTGTGCATATTGAAAATATCGCTTATAACAACAATGTTTACCCTTTCAAGGGCATAATATACGACAAGGATGGATTCGAAGGTCTATATGTACCAGACAATCTAATCAATGATGTGAGCAAAGAGTCTTCAAGTAATTCTATCAGTAGCAGCTCTGGTGTCAATCAAATGACTACAGGTATGGCAAGTGGTAATGTTGGTGGTGTCTTGGTGGGTGCTGTGAGAACAACAGCATCTTCAATCAAAGGTGCTACTAGCAACAAAATAAAAGAGACAAAGATAACATTGCCTGCCAATTATAAGATTTTGATCAAAGTTAAGCAATGACATAAATATTTTAATGAAAATTATGCAGAGAAGTGGTAGATGATTGAGAAATTATCTGCCACTATTTTTGTTGACTATAAAAGAACAAAAAACAAACCATAAATCATGAACGGAAAGAAAGATGATGTTATGGCACTGTGGGAAACATTTCAGAACATAAGTGTCAAACGAGGTGGACTCAAAAAGAGTTCTATTCAGACATTTGAGACAACTCGAAAAAGCTTGATCAAATTCAAATCGTGGTTGGTAACAAATGGACAAGACAAAGATTTTGTTTTGACTTATGACTACCTTGCACATTCAGGTGTCGACGAATTCTATGAGTTTCTTATATCTGAGAATCTTAAGAACACGACAATTCACAAAAGATTTATCTATTACAAGAAATTCCTTTATTGGCTTGGAGACAAAGGATATGTAACAGAAGGTGTGGTTCGAAAGATTGAAGAGCCACGACTCCAAACAATCCAGAAGAAAGTTGTATATCTAACGGTAGAAGAGCTTCAAACTTTTTATAGAAGCAACATATCGGGTATGGGAAGAATGGCTGAAGAAGTCAGAGATTCTTTTGTTTTTGCTTGTTTTACAGGTCTTAGATTTTCGGATCTTATTAAATTCAACTGGGATGAGGTGGAGTTTAAAGAGAACAGAATCGCATTTGTTTCTCAAAAGACATCCCACCTGACATATGTTGAGCTCAACAATGTTTCAAAAGGGATTCTGATTAAACAGTTTAAGAAGAAGATATCCAATTTAGTTTTTGAAATTCCTCATTATACAATCACTTATAACAAAATACTGAAAAGGATAGCTCGCAAACTGAGATTTATGCGAGTTATCGAACAGACTCAATATTCGGGGACAGCAAAAGTTGTTACAAGGACAAGATTGTGGGAGTCTCTGAGTTCACACACCGCCAGACGCACATTCGTTTGTTTGTGTCTTCACCTCGATATCAGACACGAAATGGTAATGAAGTGGACTGGTCACACTACATACAAAGGTATTAAGCCATATATAGATGTCATGGATTCTGCTCGTCAAGAACAAATGGACAAACTAAATGCGTGGGAATCTAATAATAAGACTTCCACTGATGACAATAAAGGTGAAAAATAAATGATTTTGGCTATACTACATCTGCCAAATGGTCGACTAGTCTCCGCTTTTGGATTCTCAAGAAATCGTCTCGTCTAATTGCACGACGGTTTTTGAATCGCTTGTCAAATAGCTTTACGACATTGCCATTAAACCATACATTAGGATTGAACTTAAAGAGCTTTGTTTCTGAATCACGGTATATTAATCCCGAATTTAGAATATCAGCTATTAATGTGTAACAGTTTGATTTTTTGTTGTTTAATGATGTTATAATCATTTCTCGCATCATTCTGGCATTGTCTTCGTCCTCTGGAAGGAATTGTTCTGTAATACAGGCAATAACCTTAAAAGAGGACTTTTTCTTTATGTTGAGAAGAGATTTAGAAAATTTATTGCGAAAAAGCTTGAAAAAGGGGACATTGGAACGACTATCGTCTTTCTCAACATAAGCACCTATTTTTGTATTACCATTTTTTTCTTTACTTGACTGAGGTGCAAGAACATCAAGGATGCTTGAATCTATCTTTTTCTTGTCTAACTCCTTTTTTGTCAAAACCTTAACTTTTTTGTTTGCTTCGCCAGAATAAGACTCTGGAGTGACATTTCCACAACTTAAAATGTTAGGGTTTATATAATATGTCATCGCTTGACGTTTCCCTTTAGGTCTCGAAATTAAACCTCCAAAAATCAAATCGTTAATGGCATAGTTATATGTGCTGTCGCAATTAAAAAAATACTTTTTCCATAGTATATCCTTATCAAAAGTAACGACATTCACATTTTTCTTCTTATCTATTTGTATGTGATCAAGAAGATAAGCAAACAAATGAGCTGATCTGATGGTCATGAAGTCAGCAAATAGTTTTTTTGTCTCTGGAGTCTGATGTAAACGGACAAATTTTCTATCATCTGTAATGATGTCGGCAATATCCATAAGTCCTGAGTCCTCGGCATTCTCTTTTGAACGGAGTTTCTCTAATTCGTCATAGACCTTTGTCGGACTTAAATTATTGAAGTTTGGATAATTAGCATCATTGGGAACAATGCTTGTTTTGCTTATTTTGCGTCCTGTCGCCTTGTTTGTGTGGTAGGTCAAGTCTGGCAACAGAGAGACTAAAACCTCCTTTTTGTTTATTGTTTTCATATCGATTATAGAAAAATTTCAATTGCAAAAGTAAATAGATTATTCGGATTAACAACAAAAAAAAGAGAAAATGTTGCCATATTCTCTTTCCTTTGACTTCCTTCACGCTTCCCAGCTTTCCAGAAATGTGAAATTTTTCTATATTACAATTTAACCTTTTAATAAAAAGTTTTTATCTTTTTCCTTGTTTGATAGTGCAAAAGTAGTGATAATTATTGACTCTTGCAAATTTCGGTCCCTTTTTATAGTCAATAGAGTATCTTTTTTTGACAATAAAGTTACAATATAGAACTATAAGAGAGTCCGCTCACATTTGTCTAATGCTCAAATAATTGCAACACTAAAATTCCGTAAAATTTGGGAAGTTGTTTTTTATTTTTCCACAAAACTTGGGAAGTTTTATTCTCGGATTGCATAATATAACATTAAACTTTTTTATTTCAAAGCGAAAAATTTGAATCACATGCTTGTTTTTCAAATTAAAGTATGTAATTTTGCATCGCTTTTGAAACATAGAGCAATAAACGATAAAGTAGAATTATCTCATTTCACAATGAAATAACTCTTTTGCATAATATCATTAAAATAAAAATTTTAATGCTTTTTTTCTCAATTATGATTATCCCTCCCGACAAATTCAAACTCGCTAGTTTTGAAATTTATAAAAAAGGTTAATCAATTTGGCGGTATGGACGGGACTCGAACCCGCGACCCCATGCGTGACAGGCATGTATTCTAACCAGCTGAACTACCACACCAATTTTTCTATGTAAGCTAAAGTTTGTTTAGCAAACTCAGCGGAGAGAGAGGGATTCGAACCCCCGGTACCCTTACGAGTACACCGGTTTTCAAGACCGGCTCATTCGACCACTCTGACATCTCTCCAAAGTCTTTAACAAAACTTTCGTCTTGTTTAGTGAACCGGGTGGGGGTCGAACCCACGACCCACAGATTAAGAGTCTGTTGCTCTACCAACTGAGCTACCGATCCATTGTCTTTAACTGACTTTGTTTGGTCGTTTCTTAAAAACGATGCAAAGGTAACGCTTTTTTGATTAACTCCAAATATTTGGAACAAAAAAATGCAAAAAAATCTTCAAAAACCTCATTTTTCGCTAAATTTGCCCAAAAATCACATGTAAAGAGACATGAAAAGACTTTTTTATCTCATATTTTCACTTGCTGCTTTGCTTTACATTGCGTCGTGCTCGACCACAAAATACGTGGCCGATGGTGATTTTTTACTTGATGAGATAGATTTAACTTGTGATGATCCCTCTGTTGATGCCGCTGATCTTTATGATTATGTGATCCAACACCCGAATACGCCAGGAACTTTCTTTAATAAAACATCACTTCGTTTATATTCTTTATCAGGAAGAGATACGTCGAAGTGGATGAATAAGCTGATTCGTAAAATTGGCGAACCTCCCGTCATCTTTTCTGAAGAGAGCACCAAACTTTCAGCAAAAGAGATTAAGTCTCAACTTTTCAATATCGGCTATTTCAATGCCGACGTTACTTATGATGTCACTAAAGAAGGCAAGAAGGCGGTAGTCGTCTATGATGTAAAGGCTGGTGACCCTTATCGGATTCGTAATGTGGATGAGTCTGTCGACGGTGGTCTTATCGATGACATCATGCATTCAAAAAATTTTCTTGACGATGATAAGGTAAGGCAAGGAATAAAATATAATGCGGAAAATATCGACTCCAGAGTGGGGGATATTGTTTCTTTCGTGCGAAACCAAGGTTATTATAATTTCACAAAAGATAATCTCTACTATTCCGTCGACTCTACTCTTGGTTCTAATGAGGTGGATTTAAAACTCAATCTTCATGTAGATACATCAAAGGCTGGTCATCCGCTTACTCGATACCGCACGAGCAATGTCATTGTGAATGTTTGTGACAATCGTGGATTTGCAGGTGAATTTGATACGACGTTATACAAGCGTCTAACTATCGTTTCTCCTAAAGGTCGACGTTTCTTACGTCCAAGCACTATCTATAACAATACTTTTGTACGACAGGGTAGATTGTTCAGTGAGATGCTTCACGACCGTACCTTCTCTGCTCTTTCGGGATTGTCTGCTGTGCAAACTGCTAATGTCACTTATACTCCAGATACAATGCCGGAGTCGCTTATTGCTAATATATCAATCACTCCGTCTAAACCATATTATATCCAATGGGGTATTGACAATACAAATACGGCTGGCGACTTGGGTGTGGAAACCTACGTCACATACCAAGATAAGAATATCTTTAAGGGAAGCGAGATTTGGAGAATCCGTTTAGGTGGAGCTTACGAGATGGTAAGAGGAGCAAAAGAGAAGGGTTTTGATTCTCAAAATTTCTGGGAGTCGAGTATTAACACTTCTTTGGCTTTTCCTAGAGTCCTTTCTCCAATCTTCAATGATTCATATGCGGCTCGACAGGGAAAAACTATCTTCTCCACTGGTTTTGTCTGGCAGAACCGTCCAGAATTCAAGAAACGATATTTGACTTTCGACTGGAAATATACGTGGGCCACTCGACGCAATCGTTTCAGCCATACTCTTGATCTTTACAATATCACATATACTATTGTGCCATGGGTGTTGCCTAAGTTTAGAACTCTTTATCTTGAAGATGCCTCTACTAGTGCGTTGTTGAAGCAGAACTACACTAATCAGTTTATCACTCGTTCAAGTTACACATTTGCATATACAAGTGCATCAACTACTGCATCGGCTTTGATGAAGGCAAAGAAGGCTCCCAAGTCGACTACGAATTTCAGTTTTATGATCGACATGTCTGGCACATTGCCGTCTGGACTTGTTCGTTTGTTTGATTCTCCTAAGAATGCTGACGGATTTTATGAAATCATGGGAGTGCCGTTTAGCCAATACGCTCGTTTTGATATCGACTACAGTCGCACATTCCGTTTGGGACTCCATCAATCGTTGGCTCTACACATTGGAGGAGGAATCGCGTCGCCATATGGCAATTCTGATCAGATTCCATACGAGCGAAGATATTTTGCAGGAGGTCCGAATTCAGTTCGTGGATGGAGTACGCGTGAACTTGGTCCGGGAAGATATGTGAGTAAGGGATCCGCCGATTTCTTCAACCAGACGGGAGATGTGAAATTGCTTGCACAGGCTGAGTTAAGATTCCATACAGAAGGAATTTTTGAATATGCTATCTTCGCCGACGCGGGAAATGTGTGGACTATCAAGGATTATGAGAATCAGCCAGGAGGAAAGATTGTGTTGGATGAGTTGGCACGAGACTTGGCAGCCAGTGTGGGAGCTGGAGTCAGATTGGATTTGTCGTTCATACTGGTCAGATTGGATATTGGAATGAAAGGATATGATCCGTCGACGGGGGAGTGGAATATCGCGTCGCCAAAATTCAAAAGAGACGTCACTTTCCACTTTGCTATTGGATATCCTTTTTAATAAATGCAGAATTAGGAATGATGTATGCAGAATTAGGAAATGTAAAATTTTCTTCTAATTTTGTATCCGTTTGATTGATGCATAGTGCCTATGATTAGATTGTTACAATATAGACATAATATATTGGCTCTTTTGTTGTGCTTGCTCAATAGTGGAGCTATATACGGAGAAATCCAAAGCTATTTTTTTCATTATACGACTAAGGAGGGTCTTGCCAGCAACAATGTCCACGATATAGTGGAGGATCAGCATGGTTTTATTTGGCTTGCCACTCATTATGGAATCAGTCGTTTCGATGGTTGTTGTTTCCGAAACTATGAGCAGTCGAATTTCCCTGACATGAAGCGTAACGATACTTACCACGCTTTCAAATTGCCAAACGGTGATATCACTTTCGGTGGATCAAACTTCACTATCTATTCCTACGATTATAAAAAACATACCTTCCACGATATTTCTGGTTTTGTGGCTGACGAGGCTCACAACTCTGATATCACTGGTTGCTCTATCCAACCTGACGGAGAGTGTCTGCTTACGTCCATTGGTATGGGTGTCTTCTCATACGATAAGAATGCCAACACTTTCCGCCCTATCTGCACCAAGATCAAGGATAAAAAGGTGCTTGAGGTCTTCAAGGATTTTAAGGGCAGATATTGGATAGGTTGTTATGGTGGTGTCTATATTGCTGATATTGAAGGTAATATACAGTTTGATTTCCGCCCAAGGATTAATGAATTGATCAATAATATTCTTCAAATTGATCCTCTCCACCTTCTTCTATGTTCCAATGTCGGCTCGTTGTGGATGTCAGACTTGAATGGAGATATTCCAAGTATAGAAAAAATCCCAACGCCTTTCCGTTCGGTGTCATCTATTTGTAAATCATCGGATAATACTATTTTGCTTGGCACATCTGGTGAAGGTCTTTGGCAGACGACATATTCTGATGGCAAATTCACATTTGATAGGATTGTTCCGATAAATAAAGCCGACGCTACAATGTCGAAGGTGAGCGCTATCTACGTCGACAGCAAAAAGAGAGCGTGGATTTCAACTAACGATAATGGTATCTGGTGTATCAACAGTATGTCGGACGCCAAGAGTTTCTCATCTATCGAATTGGGAATTCCTAAATCCGTTGGCTCAAGTTTATGCCCTTGTGATGGTGGTCGTATGCTTCTTGCCACAGATGGCGCTGGTCTGATTTTGCTCGACTCTACAAATAATGTATTGAAGCATTGGACAACTGCGAATGGTTTGCCATCCAACAATGTGCTTTCGATTGAGAAGTATCAGAAGGGATATATGCTTTCATTCTGGGGCGGCGATCCTGTATGCCTTACTTTGGAGGATAAAAAAATTCAGCCGATTAATTTTAATAAATTGCACACTCCGTTTTCATCTCAGTTGATGCAAACGAATACTGTCAAGAATATTCTAAAGAAGAAAGACGGTACATATTTGTTGTCGACGGGAGGTTATGGGGTCTACGAGTTGAATAACAATGTTGTATCAAATATTTTCCTAAATCCTAAACTTCTTCATGATTCTCAGGATTTGTGGATGGAGCAGGCTTTCCAGTTGTCCGACGGTAGTGTAAGGATTCTATCATCTCGTACTGTTTGGAGCAATCGTGACGGTGAGTTTAAGCCAGTTTATCCGGACATTGCTCAGGCTAATTCACAAAATCCACTGCTTTTCTTACAAGGTTGTGAGGATAAAGATGGAGGATATTTCGTGGTGGCAAACAGAGGAGTGTTTAGATTTTCTGCCGACGATTCCCATTATGAAACTCTTGATTTTCTGCCATCTGGAGAGTATTTTGCTATTCAGAAGACCGATGATGGCAAGTTGTGGGTGACAAGTACCAAGGGTATTATTGCCATCGACTACAAAAATAAAAGCTACGAAACGATATTCTCTGCCGAAGGTCTGTCTGGAGACTACTTCGTGAGAAAAGCGTCGTGTATGTCGGAGGATGGCAAACTAATGTTTGGTTGCAAACACGGTTTTGTATGCGTCAATCCTAAATATGTGTCTAAAGACGCTACTGAGCATCTCTCGTTCTCTGAATTGTATATCAACGAAGAGAAAGCAGACCTTGATCTAAACAAGAAAATTGTGTTGGATTACGGTCAGACTCATCTGAAACTTACCCTTGACGTAGTGAACTATGCCGAACCTAACACTTACGATCTACGCTACCGTGTGATGCCGGTGGATACGATTTGGAATAGAGTGGCACCGTCGAGAGAGATAACCATCGACGTCTTGCCTGATGGGGATTTCGATATCGAGGTGGGAGTGTTTTCTCCAAACGGTAAACTATACCAGGCTATCTCATTGCCATTGAAGGTGTTGCCTCCTTGGTGGAAATCCACACAATTCATTCTATTGTGTATCGCTCTCTTTATCGCTCTTGGATTCTTCGTCTCCAACAGACGTGTCGCTGCCTTGAAACGTAAGAAAGAGGAACTTCAAAAGGCTGTCGACGAAAAAACTGTTGATCTTAGAAATGCCAACGAGGTTTTGGTAAATCAGAAGAAAGCTATTGAGGAGAAGAATGAATCATTGCTTAACACATTGAAACTCAAGGATCAGCTGGTTTCGGTGGTGTCTCATGACCTTAAGAATCCGATGTTTGCCATCGTCACTACTCTTCGTCGAGTGATGTCGAACAACCAGAGTGAGGAGGTCTCGCGTCGACTTCTTTCAGACGCGACTTCAGAGGCAGAGAAGATTCAGCAAGAGATGGTGAAACTGCTTCAGTGGGCATCAAATTCTGAGCAGAAGATGAAGTGTGAGATCGGCAACGTCAACCTCACAAAACTTGTTGCGGATATCGTTACTTTCTTGCAACCGTTGTGCGACGAGAAGGAGATTACTTTGGAATTTTCCGTAGACAATCTTAGCCATAATGTCTTAGCCGATGAGAAGATGTTGGCTGTTGTGGTCAGAAACCTAATCTCAAATGCCATTAAGTTTACTGGTAGAGGCAAGAAAATAAAGGTCGGAGCCATTGAAGTCAACGATAAGACTGTTTTGACTGTCGTCGACGAGGGAATTGGTATGACTCCTGAGTTTTTGGAGAAAATCAGAAACAGTGAGAATATCGTCTCACGTCAGGGTACGGAGAACGAGAAAGGTTACGGAATGGGATTGAAGATTGTTACCGATTTCGTAAATAAGATGGGAGCGACGATTGATTTCGCAAGTGAGACGAATGTCGGAACGCAGATCACCGTGTCGATGAATACAGGTATGGAGATTTCTACAGAATCTGATAAGATAGAGGAGAAAGTCGTTGAATCTAAGCCAGATGTGCTTGAAGGCATCGATAAATCGTTCTTTGAGGGCAAGACAGTGCTTGCTGTCGACGACGATCCACTTCTTCTTGATAATATTAAAGCCATGCTGAGTGATTATGTCACTGTGGAGACGGCATCAAATGGAGTCGAGGGAATAGATGTGGCGGAAAAAGTCATTCCGGATTTGATCATCAGCGACGTCGAGATGCCAAATATGAATGGACTCGATATGTGTAGGGATCTTGCTCAAAGAGCCAACACGTCAAATATTCCGGTTTTGTTCCTATCTGCAGTCCGAGATATGTCGACGCGAATTGCGGGACTCTCAGCTGGAGCCGTAGATTATATAGTCAAACCATTCAATGAGGGAGAGTTGTTGCTCAAGACATATAATTTCCTACGTATGCAGCAGCACCGTCAGATTAAGATATTGGCTGGCTCGCTTAATGACGAAAACGATAACGAAAACGAAAAAAGTGAGATTAACCCATTGATTCAGCAACTTCTCGACTGTATCAAGAAGAATTACGGAAATGCGGACTATTCTTTTAACGATATTGCTAAAGATCTCGGTTTCAGCAAATCCACATTGACGCGTCGTTTGAAATCGTTGATAGACAAGTCTCCTATTGAGATTCTGTCAGAGTACCGTCTGCATAAAGCCCAAACATTGCTTGCTGAAGGAAAAATGTCAGTGAGTGAGATTGCATACGAGGTCGGCTTCAATGATCCATCGTATTTCAGCAGAAAATATAAAGATTTCTTTGGTACAAGCCCAACAAAATAGAATACATGGTGATAAGAGGTGGTATTTATGTATGGAGATAATTACCACCTCTTATGGATAAAAGTTTCAAAAAGGATTTAATCAATAAAAACGACATCATTTTCAACCTGCCTAAACCGAAAAAAATCCCATTTCATCGCTTTTTTTCCTAGTTGAACTCGTGGAGTGATTTTCCTATTCTTTGGAGTGATTTTAAATTTCCACCATTGACCTTTGACCTATCTTTGCAATGTGATCGGAACACAACCGGTTGCGAAACAAAAAAAAACAACAAAAGGAAAAGGAAAAACAAAAAACAAAACACAATTAACAACACAACTAGGCTAATAACAATCTAACATCTAATATCATGAAACATTTATTCACTAAATTACTACTTCCATTGGCTGTCGTAGCAGGACAGATGGATGCATCTGCAGCAACAAAGCAGATGGAGTATCTTAATAGAGGTGTTGTTGCCGTAAAGACAGGCAACGGAGTTTTTGTAAGCTGGAGATTCTTGGGTAACGATGCTCAGAGCACAGCATTTAACATTTATCGTAACGGTACAAAGTTGAATTCAACTCCTATTACAACTAAGACAAATTACGTTGACGCTGGAGGAAACGAGTCGTCAAAGTATGTTGTCAAGGCAGTTGTCAACAACAAAGAGATTGACGCATCTGACGCAGTGACTCCTTGGGGGCAGCAGTTCAAGACAATCAAGCTAAAGCGTCCAGGTTCTTCTTACGAGCCTAACGATATGAGCTGTGGTGACGTTGACGGCGACGGTGAATACGAGTTGTTCCTAAAGTGGAATCCAACAAACGCAAAAGATAACTCTCAGTCGGGTACTACTGGTAACGTATACATCGACTGTTACAAACTAAACGGTACTTTCCTTTGGAGAATCGACCTTGGTAAGAATATCAGAGCAGGTGCTCACTACACTCAGTTCCAGGTGTTCGACTATGATGGCGACGGTAAGGCTGAGATGGTCTGCAAGACAGCTCCAGGCACAAAAGATGGTAAGGGAAAGAATGTCATCATGGGTAAGGATAATCCTAATGCTGACTACAGAAACGGTAATGGGTTCATCTTGTCAGGTCCTGAGTATTTGACAGTTTTCGAGGGTGCAACGGGAGCAGAAATGAACACTATTGCATACAATCCAGTACGTGGTAACGTAGGTGGATGGGGAGACACATACGGTAACCGTGTCGACAGATTCAACGCTTGTACAGCTTATCTTGACGGTGTACACCCAAGCGTAGTTATGTGTCGTGGTTACTATACACAGGCTCATGTCGTAGCCTATGATTTGAAAAACGGCAAGTTGGTTCAGCGTTGGGAGCACCACTCAACAACAGAAGGACAGGGTGCTTACAGTGATGGAAACCATAATGTAAGTGTAGCCGACGTGGATGGCGACGGAAAAGATGAAATCATCCTTGGTTCTTCTTGTATCGACCACGATGGCAAGCTTTACTACAGAACTGGTTTCGGACACGGTGACGCAATGCACGTGAGCCAGATGGATCCAGACACAGAGGATTTGGAAGGTTGGTTCTGCCACGAGGAGAGGGGTAGCAAGTACGGATACGAGATGAGAAACCTTCGTACAGGTAAGGTAATCTTCGGTAAGGCAACAGGTACAGATAACGGTCGTTGTATGGCTGCTGATATTGATGCTAAACACAGAGGTTTTGAGTGCTGGAGTGCTTACAACTCAGATGTATTCGACTGCAAAGGTAAGGTGATCAGCAACAAGAAACCATCGCAGAACTTCCGTATCTATTGGGACGGTGATCTTCAGGATGAGTTACTTGACGGAACAAAGCTTGACAAGTGGAATGGCAACGGAACAACAAGATTGATCACTTTGAAGGGTAATTCTTGTAACGGAACAAAGGCTACTCCATGTCTTTCTGCCGATCTATTCGGAGACTGGCGTGAGGAGGTTATCACTCATAACGGTGCTGATGAGATCTACGTCTACACTACTACAATCGAATCTAAATATCGTTTGTTCACTCTAATGCACGATGCTGTTTACCGTTGTGGTATCGCATGGCAGAACTCTGCTTACAACCAGCCACCTCATCTTGGTTTCTACATCGGTGATGGCGTTGATAAGATCAAGCAGCCAGATATCTATCTAAACAAGAAGGGTACTGTCACTCCTCCTGCTCCAGAGGTAGCAGAGATGACTTCTACAGGTTCTCTAACTCAGGAACTTTTCGAGGGTGAGGCAATGGCACCAGTAGTGCTAACAGTAGGCGGAACAGCAACTGGTTTCAAGTATGACGCATTGATCGAAGGTGTGACAGCTAAAGAGGCTAACGGAACATTGACAATCTCTGGTACTCCTGCTAAGGCTGGTAAGATCACAATCAATAGTGTTGGTGGCAATGAGGTTGTGAAGGTAGAGATCAACATTAATGTTGTGAACACTGGCAATAAGAAACGTGTGGCTTACATTACAGACAATACAAACTCTAATTACAAAAACAACAAAATAATTCCAATGTTGAAGGGTTGCGATGACCTTTTCGTTCGCGAAATTCAGGCAGACGCTGCAGACGCTAATTTGTCAAGCTTTGATTTGATCGTGATCGGTGAGGAGACTCCATCTACAGCGGCTATCATGGCAAAACTTGAAGGCATCGCCACTCCAATGTTGAGTATGAAGGTTCACGGCTACAAGGTAGCAGACGGAGCATGGGGATGGGCGACAAAAGGCTACGGCGACAACACTGAGGCGACAAACTTGGTAGTTGAGGATGCAGATCAGACTCATCCAATGTTCAAAGACATTGATTTCTCTAAGGGTAATGAGATTCAGATGGTATCAGCTGTTGAGACAAAGGCATTGACTTACATGAATCCAGAGTCGTTCACAGATGCAATCGGTGAAATTAACACTATCGCATCAATTAAGGGTGAGGAGCAGGTAAGTATCTTTGAGATTCCAGAAGGTTCGTCAATTGCAGGAACAAAGATCTCTAAGAAGTTTATCCAGATCGGTTTGAACTCAAGCTCTAACGCTAATCTAACAAACGATGGTCTTTCGATCATACGCAACGCTTGCTACTACCTACTTGGTATGAACAATGGTACTGAGACTGATTCTGAAATCATCACTTCTACTACAATCGGTTTGAATGTGAACGTCTTCGCAACATCTGATAATTTGACAGTTACTTTCGAGGGTGAGGATTACGACGTGGTTAACATCTCTGTAATCGGCGTCGCTGGAAAGATGATCAGCAACGACATGATTGAAGCATTCTCAGGCAACAACAGCTACCAGACATCATTGTCAGGATTGCATAAGGGTGTCTACTTGCTAACGATGCAGGGCAAGCATATCAATCACATTTCTAAATTTGTTATCAAATAACACAGGTCCTAAATATCCTTTTTAATAGCACCATTCCTATAGTATTTCCGTAACCCCACCCCCATAGTCACAGACAGGAATGGTGCTTTTTAGGGAAACTAGTAACCAAACAAAATAGTATTATGAGCAAATTCATTTTCAATATAAAAAGATTGATAGCAGTGTTGATGCTCGTATTAAGCATCCCTACTTTTATCAATGCGCAGATTAGAGTGTTCACAATTGGTGACTCTACAGTTCAGGATTACAATGATGGTTACGCACCACGCAAAGGATGGGGACAGATGTTGCCTTTCTTCTTCGATAAGTCGAAAGTGGTGTGCTACAATAAAGCGGTCGGAGGCACAAGTTCAAAGAGCTTCTACAATGAGAAGTGGGCAGACGTCAGAAAACAGCTAAAGGCAGGTGATTTCGTCTTTATCCAGTTTGGAATCAACGACCGTGCCACTCAGGCATACCGTTATGCACCAAAAGATACTTTCAACGCATACATCAAGAAGTATGTGAACGATTGTAAAGCAAAGGGAGCTTTCCCAGTGCTGGTGTCGACGGTTCGTCGTGCGGCTTGGCAGAATGGTAAACCATACGACTCATACCACGAGCATCCTCAGTTGATGCGTGACTTGGCGTCGTCGCTAAAACTTCCTTTGGTCGACTTGGATAAGTTCTGCTACGATCTATTCGTTAAGCAGGGACAGCTTTATTCAGAAAGACATCTTACAATGCATCTTGAGGTTGGTGAGTATTCCAACTATCCAAAGGGCAACACAGACCAGGTTCACTATCAAGAGACTGGTGCTATCGACAACGCAAGATGTGTGATTGAGACAATCGAGAAGAGCAATGATGCCAATCTAAAGAAGTTGATTCCAGGAATTCTTCCCCGCTACAACGTGACTTTCAAGATCAACGATGCTTCAAAAGCAAAGACAATCTCAAGATCAGCTTCTTTCCCTGCTGGAATCAACGTCACTCTAAAGACAATTCCTCAGAGCGGAGCTAAGTTCCTTCGTTGGGAAGACGGTACAGGAAAGAGCATTTCCACTACATCTTTGAAGGTAATCAAGATGGGTAGTGCCGATATCACTTATAAGGCTGTTTACCAGTCGAATATTGTTGAGAAAGACGAGTTCGATGATAATGCGGAGATCACAATCGACAACACAAAGAAGGTGTTGGTTGCTCCAAAGGCTAACAAGTACGTATGGTATTTCAACAATGCCAAGATCACAAATGGAACGACTCAGGAAATCGCAGTCAACAACAACGGAACATACTCAGTTGAGGTGTTCGATGCTAATGGTAAACTTCTAAAGCGTCTTGACGTTTGCGTCACAATCGGTAAGGATGGTGTTGTTCGTAAGATCTATTTGATTGGCGACTCTACTGTTTGCGACTATAAAGACAGCCAGTTCCCAATGACAGGATGGGGCCAGGTGTTGAAGTATTTCTTCAATTCTGATATCCAGATTGTCAACCATGCTATCGGCGGACGTAGCTCAAGAAGTTTCCGTGAGCAGGGTAGATGGAAGACAGTGTTGAATGCATTGAAGCCTGGTGACTTCGTATTCATCCAGTTCGGACATAACGACCGTGATACAAAGCCAGAGCGTTACACTCCAGTCGACAAGTATATACTTTACATTGACTCATTCGTAGTTGAGACAAGAGGTAAGGGAGCAATTCCAGTGCTTGTATCACCAATGGTGCTTAACGCTTGGAAGAACAATGAGATGAGAAACGTCTTCACTGAAAGTGGTGCTGACTATAGAGGTGCGATGGAAGCTGTTGCAAAGAGCAGAAATTGTGCATTTGTTGATTTGAACATGAAGTCGTACAACTACTTCAAGCAGTTTGATTCAGATTATTTGTCACGCTACTTCTACAATTTCTACCCAGCAGGAGAGTATAGCAACTATCCAAGTGGTAGCAGCGACGGTACTCATTTCCAGGAGATGGGAGCAATGGCAATGTGCAGATTTATCACTGAAGGACTTCGTGAGATTGAAGATCCATACATCTGCTCACTACAAAGCTATTTGAAACCATTGTATAAGGTGACTGTTAAGGCGAATAAAGATAAATTTGGCACAATAACTCAATCTAACACATTCCCAGAGGGATGTCCTGTTTCAGTGAAGGTTCTACCTTCAAGTGGGAACAAATTCCTAACTTGGAATCAAGACGGCAAGGATGTGGCCAAGACTACCATCTACCGCTTCACAATGGGAGCTAAGAACACTACTCTTACAGCAATGTTTGAGGGAGGATCGGAGATTGAGTCAGTCCTTCCGTCGACATTCCCTGCCGACAAGAAGAGAATCGCCTATATCACAGATCCAAATGGAGCTACATACTCTGATGATCCAATACAGCCAATGTTGAAGGCTCAGAACGACCTATTTGTTTGGGAGATCTCATCAGCTAACTCAGATGTCAATCTTGCCGACTTCGATATGGTGTTGATCAGCGAGGAGACACCGTCGACTGCACCTATCATCGCAGAGTTGGAAGGCATCAACAAGCCAGTGTTGAACATGAAGGTTCATGCCTACAAGACTGCAGCTGGTGCGTGGGGTTGGGCAACAAAAGACTTTGGCGACAACACTACAGAGACATCAATCTACGTAGAGAGCGAGTATCGTAGCCACCAGATGTTCAGTGATATCACATTCGCAACAGGAGAGATTCAGATGGTGTCAGAGGTCAAGGACAAAGCGTTGACATTCATGAATCCAGCGTCGTTCACAGAAAAATCAGGACTTATCACTGATATCGCGTCAGTCAAAGGAGAGGAATCTCAGATCTGTATCTTTGAGATTGTTGAAGGTGCGACAATCGGAGGTGTGACATTGACAGATAAATTCATCCAGATTGGTTTGAACAGTAGCTCATACGCTAATCTTACCAAAGAGGCTCTTTCGGTAATACGCAATGCATGCTACTATTTGATGGGAGTCGAGCCAACTACGCCGACAAAAGCAAACACATACGAGGCTTCAACAATGAATATCATGTTGAGTCCAATCCCAGCCCACGACGTCTTGAACGTGTCATGTGAGGCAGATGAGGCTGACAATCTAAGACTCTCAGTAGTTGATGTCATGGGAAGAACAATTCGAGTTTCGACAATGGAGATCATTCCAGGATATAATAGTGATACAGTTGATTTGACAGGTATTGCTTCCGGCATCTATATGTTGAGTATGGAAGGTGCCCATATGAATGGAAAATATAAGATTGTAATAAAAGATTAGTTTGTTATTGGCCGGGTATTTGTAACCTAATTTTTTACCGTCTGCAGCGAAAGTTGCAGACGGTTTTTTTGTGTGATTCTACACTTTTCTGCAGATAATACACGTTTAGGTGTCAACCCATTTAAGCCTTTTTAACTTATTGGAAAAATAAAATCATATTTTCATTCATAACTATGTGTCTTATATATACTTTTGTATGCTGAAAAATATCGAAAAATTATGAATCTAAAGAAATTATTTTCTTACTCGACGTTATTGATGTCGACTATTTCTTCTGCTTTTGCACAATGTATTGTGGCAGGGACAGATTTCGAGACAAACACTGAACTTTGTTGCCCAGTATTGACATCAGATGCGGATGGTTGGTATAATGCCGACCTTGACAAAAATGAACTTTGCGATAAACATACGTTTGCGGCTTTATCATCTGCGGCTCAGATTGGTATAGGAGGTAGATTCTTTACAGAGAGTAATGCGGATATGTCTACTGTTGATGATGTCTTTCACACGCGTGTTACTGCTGATGGAAAACCAGCACAGTATGGCTATTCTACAATCACTGCTCAACCAAAACTTATACATCCATTCTTCAAGGCAAATAAGGAGGCAAACAATATGTTTGTGAATGTTGGTTCTGCTGATAATTGTGTGATATTGTCTTATACAGTTATGGGGTTGGAGCCTGGTTCTTTGGTTTATTTGTCATTTACATTACATAATTTGCTTGATCTTACATATTTTGAACATCTTATAAATAATGAAGGTGTAAAGAATATGAAGGATTATATATATGGATATGATTATAACAGGGGATCTGTTATGGGCAATGTGTTGAAGTTTAATGTTGCATCAAGTGATGGTAATGTTGAGTTCATGACAGCTTATAATAATTCAATCCGAGCAAATAACCCTACAATTGCGACTGTAGAATATGGAGACAAAACAGTTGTGACTCACAAAGCAGTCGTGCCAGAATCTGGAAATATAACATTCTATTTCTATCGTTCTTATGATTGTGGTTTGATACCTGTAGGAATTGACGATATTCGTGTTGAGGGAACTATTAAACCAACTCTTTCTTCTTTTGGTATCCCATGCCCACAACAGCCAATCCGTGTGAGCACAAAACAAAACTATCCTGAGGGAACAATGTTCTCTTGGAAAGAGACTGTCACTGGAAAGGTGTCTACAGAAAAGGACTTCTATTTCATTCCAGATGCAGCAGAGACAGATTACTCTGTGAGTTGTAATGTCACACTTCCTGGATGCACCCCAACAAAGTCTGATCCATATACAATCCATTCTGGTACATGTTGTACTACTGCTGATGGTACACCAATGGCAATGGCATACTTATTCTATGATGACTTCGGTAATTTCGTATCTGATGACGTATACGAGTGGACTGACAGATATGGAGTGACTCACACAGAGGGAATTCCTGTTGGTCAGGTTCACGATGCACAGTCTGTTGGGGCTAATATTCCATATGTAAAGGCATATAATATTGAGGAGAGTGGAGCAAAAATGGCGGTACCATTCCTTGCTCCTGGAACCATTCCTAGAGGAGATATGGGTTTTAAATCTCAATTGTATGATCATGGCGTGTATGTTGTCTCAAGGGCCGGAGCTTATCCAGGAGGTGTGATATACGACAATTCCGGCACAACAACTGGAGGTATGCTACAGTTTGACCTTCTTGAAGATGGCAGTCAGGATGACTTCTTTGAGATGGAATTTGATAATATTTGTTCTGGCAAAGAGGTCACGTTTGGTGTTGACGTGGCATCAATAAGTGAACGCTCATCTCATATTGAAATATCATTGGAAAGAGATGGTTCGGTAATTGCTTCTAGCAGTGCGATTGTAAACGGAGGGAGTGGTTGGAAATCATTAAGAGAAAGTGTTGTCATTGATGGACTTTCAGATTCTCCATTAAAACTGAAAATAAGATATTTAGCTGAGAGTCCTAGATTTGATGGTGGAGAGATTGCTATAGATAATTTGTTCTTATCAGTCTGCACTGCTCCTGATGTGGTGTTGGAATCAAATCTTTCAGCTGCAGAATTGCTTGATTTGTGTACAGATATTCCACTTACTTTGAATACAGTCGTGTCCAATTCCGCATTGTATTTTTATGGAAAAAATGTTGGATTCTTATTCCAATATACATACTTTGATCCTTCTACTACTGATGCAGAGATGATAGACTGGAAGGATTTGAGTGATATTCAGCAAGATGGAGAATTCAGCATTTCTTCGCCTGCTATGCATCCTGCATTTGAGCCATTGGTTTCAGGTATGGCAGACCGTATATATTTCCGAGTAGTTGTTGGAGATATGGAATATTTGACACAAGGACGTGAGGTGTGGGAACATCAGAATGCTTTTTCTCCTTGTCGTGCGGTTTCTTTCTCCTCAATTCCAGTTGTGGCAGGATTGAATTGTCCTTTACCTGCTCCTGAGACAACAGATGTCACTTACTGTGTTGGTGACGTAGCGACTCCACTTAGTTCGTTAGTAAAGATACCTGATGATTATCCTGATGCAGAATTGAAATTCTACCGAGATAAAGAAAATAAAAACTATACTTATGGTGCAGAATTGATTTATAATCCATCTCATGAGGGTAGAGACACATATTATGTCAGCTATGTAGTTGACGACCAGGAGAGTGAGCTTGCAAAAATCGATATCACAGTAGAAGGAGTAATTACGCCAATTGTGAAACCTATCGAATATCTGATGAGCGAGGGTAAAAATGGTTTTAAGAAGCCGACAAGTCAGGATCCAGGTGCTATTATTTCTGAACCTAATTGCACTCTTCATTGGCTAGATTTAAACATGAATGAAATCTTTGAAAGCGATATCCAATTAATTTATGATCCTGAAGTAGATCACGACATGTCGTACATGTTTCATGTTTATCAGGAAAATGAAAAAGGATGTAGAAGCTATTTAGCAAAAGTACCTATCGTCGTAAAGGCAGATGATAAGACATCTCTATCTAATGCGACTGCAAACACTGTTACAATCACACCAAATCCTGCGTCAACAAAGATCAGCGTGGTTGCAGAGGGTGTAATTGAGAAGATAGAGATTCTAAACACTGTTGGTAAAGTTGTAAAGGTAAGCGGTAGCAAGGAGATAAACATTGCCGACATGCACAACGGTGTTTATTTCGTCCGTACTACTATCGACGGAGAGACATCTGTACACAGACTTGTTGTCAACAAGTAAAGATAGACGTGTTATTCGAATAATTAAGGTCGATGCGATTGCATCGGCCTTTTTTGTTAAAAGATAGAATATGAAGCACATTTAGTAAATAATTTTATTATTTTTGTACTTGGATTTCAATATAGGAATATTAAAACTTTAATAAATAGCAAAATGAATAAATTTTTCCGCTACTGGACAGCTCTTGCTGTCGCTCTAAGCTCAGTTGCATTCACTGCATGTGGTGATGATGATGACGATGATGAGGATAACAATCCTTCTAAGGAGCAAACAAATCCTAACAACAATCCATCTAACAATCCTACAGACAACAATCCATCTAATGGAACAGAAGACAATAAGCCAAGTGCAGGTATTGTAGGAACATGGCTTTTCAATCCTAAAGAGAGTAAGACTATTGTTAATGGTGAAGTGTACGACAACGGAGGAGATGCAGAAGATGATGTCTTTGGAACAACAATTACATTCAAGGCAGACGGTACATTTGTATCTGATGATGATATGACAGGAAAGTATTCTTTGAATGGTAACGAGTTGACTATTGAGTTCGTTGAGGATGGTCAGACATATGTGATTAAGAAAGGTGCTGACGTTTCTGAGTTTATGGGTGACGTTCCAGAAGAAATGGAAGGAATGGAAGATATGGTGTCTACTACTGTAGATGAGTTTTCTGCTGTAGTTTCTGGAGATAAGTTGACTCTTAAGATGAAGACTACATTAAAGATGAATTTGGGTGATCTAGGAGAACTTGGTGGTCTTGAGGACATGGGTCTAGGAGAACTTGGTGGTCTTTTGGGAGACTACACTGTTGTTACTGAGAGCACATCTGTTTTCAATAGAAAGTAATATTTATCTATATTGGTCAAAAAGGTCGACGCAATTGTGTCGGCCTTTTTTGTTATGTCAACGTTAACGTCATCGTCAACGTATATGATATTATCCAAAAAAAGTGTAATTTTGCACCGTCTAATTATAAATTGATAATGAAGCGTATATTCTTGGTGGGTTATATGGGTAGCGGTAAGACTACCTACGGCAAGATGTTGGCCGAGAAGTATAACTTGGATTTTAAGGATTTGGACGTGTATATCGAGCAGCGTCAGTTCAAAACCGTCTCTCAGATCTTCAAGGAGAAGGGAGAGGAGGGCTTCCGTCAGATTGAGCGTAACATGCTTAAGGAAGTCTCTGAGTTTGAAGACGTTGTGATCTCTGCTGGAGGTGGAACTCCTTGTTTCTTTGATAACATGGAGATCATGAACGCTATGGGCGACACTGTCTACCTTGAGGCATCTCCAGAGGTGCTTTTCGATTATCTACGCACTGCTAAAAACGAGCGTCCACTTCTTAAGGATAAGACCGACGAGGAGATGCTTGAATATATCAGAGAGTCTCTTTCAAAGAGAACTCCTTTCTATGAGAAAGCTAAATACCGTGTCGACGCGAGAAATGTCGACTGGAGTCTTTTCGATAAACTATTGAAATAAGAATAATTTATATAGGCTTTCCAAAATGAGGATTGTTAAGGGCGGAACGCCCTAACCCCTCTCTTTTATGCGAGCCCGAAGGGCGAGCATTAAGAAAGATAGGTTGGATAGCGTATATAAAAAATCAAAATAATACGAATTTATTAAATACCATTATATGCAGGATAAAATCATAGTTCTGGACTTCGGTGGTCAGTATGCCCACTTGATAGCAAACAGAGTGCGCCGTTTGGGTGTATTCACAGAGATATTGCCTCCTACAGCTGCAGTTGAGGAGTTCGCAGGAGCAACAGGTATCATCTACAGTGGTGGACCATCAAGCGTCTACGCAGAGGATGCTCCCGACTACAATCCTGAAATTATCAATATTCCAGTGCCAAAACTTGGTATCTGCTACGGTCACCAGTTGATGGCTTCTCAGCTTGGTGGTTCTGTTCGTCCAGGTAAGGTGAAGGAGTATGGTATCGCTGACCTACTTTTGAAGGAGGCACAGCACCCACTTTTGAAGAATATCCCTGCGTCTTCACCAATGTGGATGAGCCACGGTGACGCAGTTGAGAAATTGCCTGAGGGTTATAAGATCATCGCGTCGACAAAGGATTGCGAGATCGCTGCAGTTGCTCTTGATTCTCGTAAGATCTACGGAATCCAGTTCCACCCAGAGGTGACTCACAGTAAATACGGAATGCAGATCCTTGACAACTTCATCGACATCTGTGGATGCAAGCGTACTTGGAACATGAAGAGCTACATGCCTCTAATCTCTGAGAAGATCAAGAGAGAGGTTGGCGACAGAAAGGTATTCCTACTTGTATCAGGCGGTGTGGACAGTACAGTCGCATTCGTGCTTTTGAACCGTGTATTGGGCACTGACCGTGTGATGGGTCTTCACATCGACAACGGTATGATGCGTATGGATGAGTCAGCTAAGATCATTGATTTCTTGAAGGCTGAGGGTATGAATAACCTACGCGTTGTCGACGCTACAGATTCATTCTTGAGCAGACTTGAGGGAATCACTGCACCAGAACAGAAGCGTAAGATCATCGGCGCTACATTCTTGGTAGTAAAGGACGAGGAGATGGCTAAGCTTAACCTTGATCCAAAAGAGTGGATGATCGCTCAGGGAACTATCTACCCAGATACAATCGAGAGCGGTGGCACAAAGAACGCTGACCTAATCAAGACTCACCACAACCGTGTTAAGGAGGTTATGGACTTGATGGCACAGGGCTTGCTTCTTGAGCCATTGGCTGATCTATATAAGGATGAGGTACGTATGTTGGGAGAGGAGCTTGGTATTCCTCACAACCTAGTATGGCGTCACCCATTCCCAGGACCAGGTCTTGGTGTTCGTTTGCTTTGCACAGACGGCAAGGGAGAGTTTGCTACTAACGCAGACGTCCCAGGACTAGCAGAGTATTTGAAAGAGAATAATATCGACGGTAAGGTGCTTCCTATCAAGAGTGTAGGTGTGCAGGGCGACGGTAGAACATACGCACAACCATTCTTGCTTACAACTAAGAACTTGACTTGGAAGCAGTGTGAGAAATTCTCAACTGAGTTGGTTAACCGTTTCAAGGTGATCAACCGTGTGATCTGGCAGGTAGGTAGTGTAAGCGACGAGAATCCAAAGTTGGTTGAGCAGTACGCTACAAAGAACCACTTCGATATCCTTCGTAAGTTTGATAACATCTGTACAGAGTTCTTGCAGGAGAACAACCTATACGAGTCAATCTGGCAGATGCCAGTAGTATTGGTTCCGCTTACAGTACAGGACAAGCCATGTATCGTAATGCGTCCAGTAAACTCATCAGAGGCTATGACAGCAAACTTCGCAGAGATCGACCAGAAACTTCTTGAAGGACTTTGGGGAAGATTCGTTGCAGAAGGAGCAGGTTCATTGTGGTACGACGTTACACACAAACCTCCTGGCACAATTGAGTGGGAGTAATTGAAAATGCTGAATGCAAAATCATAAATGCATAATTAGAGGTGTCTGATGAAGGCACCTCTTTTGTTTTGTGTTGTCTTTTTAGTACATTTGCGGACAAAGATGCTATAAGGAAATTTGATTTATGAACAACACAGATTTTTGGGCAAGTATAAATGCTATTATAGCAGCAGGGTTTACTCCCGAAGGTCTGGCTATATTAGATGAATATGCAGACAAATTCACATGCGGAAAGCTTTTATATAAACGATTTTCACCGTCAGAACAGCATGGCTGCTCAACGGGAGGTTATGCACATGTCATTGCATCCTTACTCGCGGGAGCAGATGTTGCAACAAATCTTGTCGTTGAAGGAAAAAACGATTTCCAAAGACAGTGCAAACGAGCAGAGACGCAAGCAAAATATATAGAGGATTGGGCTCGTAAAGTAGGTTGCTGGATAGAAAACGTTGATACTACTTTAAGTGCCACCTTTGGAGAACAATTAACAGAGGGAGGCGAGGCTCATGTGTATAAACATGGGGATTCCTTAGTGAAGTCAATAGGTCTTGATTATTTCATTGAACCAATTTTGGCACTTGATAGAATTTCTCTTCATAATGCGTATTTCCCTGAAACAGGATTGACCGTATTGGGGTTTGGAAGAAATGAAGAAAATGAATTCTTTATAGTGGTGGAACAATCCTTTATACAAGGCTCCCAAATGACCGACCAGGAAATAGCGGATTTCATGGATAAAATGGGATTCAAATTGATTAATCCTCGAAATTGGACGTATGCGACACCAGATATTTATTTGAGTGATATGCACGACGAGAATGTAATCCGCTCTGCACAAGGTAATATTTTTGTTGTGGATTGTGATATACGAATCAATATTCCTGAATTACGTTGTGGTGGAATTAGGCAATTAACTACAGAGGTTGAGTTCGCAAAAGAAAAGTAATATTATGTGGTACGACGTCACTCACAAGCCACCAGGAACAATTGAGTGGGAGTAAGAAAATGCTGAATGCAAAATCATAAATGCAAAATTAGAGGTGTCTGATGAGGACGCCTCTTTTGTTTTATGGAGATTATATGGAAGGAAAAAGAGAATATGGGACTATGTTTGCAATTATTAATTTTTTTTCGCTAATATTGCGTTTGGTTCTTGACTATTGATTATGAATTATACTGATACAAAGCAACATTATGAGATTTTAGATGGATTACGTGGTGTGGCGGCAATTATGGTGGTATTGACGCATATCACGCAAAGTTATGCGAAAGACTTTTTTAGTTTTCCAATTGGTCATGGTTATTTAGCAGTTGATTTCTTCTTCGTCCTGTCTGGATTTGTAATAGGTTACGCCTACGATGACCGTTGGAATAAGATGACGACTCTCGATTTCATGAAACGCAGACTCATCCGTTTGCATCCAATGGTTATTGCCGGATCTGTAATCGGAGCAATCCTATTTTATTTTGCTGATTGTGAAATATATCCGCTTATCCATGACACTAAATGGTGGATGTTGCTTATAGCCTTTGTTCTATGTTCGTTGATGATCCCGCTTCCTTACTCTTATGACATACGAATAAGGCAAGAGATGTTCCCGACCAATGGACCACAGTGGACCTTGTTCTATGAATATGTGGCTAACATAGTATATGCGTTGGTTTTAAGAAGACTGCCCACAAAAATACTTGTAGCATTGGTAGTCATCGCTGCTTTTTTCACTATAGATTGGGGTTTAGGCTGGAATGTATTAGACAAACCAGGATACTTCTATATCGGATTATTTGAATTTGGATGGTCAACTAATATTCCGCATGTTCATGCTGCTTTAGTGCGTTTGTCCTATCCGTTTATTGCAGGATTGTTGCTGTCAAGAACGAAGGCATACATAACACTTAAAGGAGGATTTTGGTGGTGTGCTTTGATTATAGTGCTTGTACTTTGTTGGCCTCATTTGGGTGGTTATGATCAAACAACATTCTGGTACAACGGTTTTTATGAAACATTGTGCATACTTCTTGTATTTCCACTGGTGGTGTCTATCGGAGCTGGAAGCAGAATGACGGACAAACGTTCAACGCAAATCTGTAATTTTCTGGGAGAGATTTCGTACCCAATTTATATCACACATTTTCCGTTAATCTACATTCACGAGAAATGGGTGTTCTTAAATAAGGAGGCTTCATTACCAATAATGATTGGCGAAGCTGTCTTGGTATTCTGTTTGAGCGTAGGAATCGCCTATGCACTTTACAGATACTACGATCTACCTGTACGAAAGATTCTTAAGAAAAAACTACTAGGATAGCAAGTTTCATTTAAAGATAAATGCAAAATTAGAGGTGTCTGATGAAGGCACACCGAAAGTCGTGAAAATATCGCACTTGATATGATCGAGTGTATGAATGCATGGGAGGCGAAATTATGATTTTTTATCATGGCGGTACGATGGAACGGATAAAAAAATTACAATGCAAAATAATATAATGGGAAGAATAACAATCTTAGTTGCGTTGCTTTTTATTAATACCTTTTATTCATATTCAAGAGTTATAATAAATGAAGTTATTGAAGGATTGTGTAATTGTAAAGAGTTAGATTGTCAAAAATCACATTTGGCATTAGTAGAGGATTCATTACTAGACGACTTAGGAGATAGTGGACTAGTATATTTATCCCAGTGTATATATACACATGTTGATGTTGATTTATTATCCCCACGTTTTAGAACTGCTCTACTTTCAAGTTTAAGGGAAACATATGATTATTTTATAATTGGAATCTTTGAAAAATTGGCAAAAGCAGAATATTCCTCAGATTTACTTGAAATATATAATAAAAATAAAGGAAGTAGAACTTTGGTTAATGATCTGATGATGGAGAATACTTTGATCAGATGTGGTGAGGAAACTGTCATGAAAGATAGGTTAAAGTATTTGAAAAAATCAGTAAAGAATGGTAGTCTAGATTTAGCGTTCAATGTGACATTAATAATGTCTCAAATGGTAGCCAATAGGGAATTTGTTGAGTTGTTGATGAATAATATCATTGATGACAACCAGCGTCTTGCCTATTGTGGTGAGGATGGAGGGGAATATCAATATTGTTCTTTGTGTGTACTGTCCATTACTGTTTTGAAAAAAATCATAAAAGATTTTCCTAGAGTCCCTAATGAATGGGAGTTAATTGATTCAAAGGATATAAGTAATGTTCGACAGTGGTGTCTTGACCATCAACATGATTACCAAATCATTGATTTAGTCAAATAAAGTTGTAGAAGTTATACATAATAGTTTCTCAAAGAGAGTAAATAACGTCGCAAAATTTGCGTCATTTTGTCTATTGTTTTGACGATTCGACATTATTTTAGTAATTTCGTCGCAGAATTTGCGACGATAATCGTCTGGTTATGTCGCATAATGAAGTAAAGTATCATGTATATTCACGAAAGAGATAATTGGACAAACTTCCGTTGGGACGCTTCTCAGGTGTCGGTCCTTCAGGAGAACGTATGCCGTAAGCAAGGTTTGCTTTATGGCAGATTGAGTTCGCTTGGCTTTGACAGCAAACTCAAGGCAATGGCTGAGAACTTGACTCACGATGTGGTTTATTCGTCTGAGATTGAAGGCATACGTCTGAATGTCGATCAGGTTCGTTCTTCGATTGCCAGGAAATTGGGTATTGAAAACGTGAAATATACCGCACCTTCACATTATGTTGATTCGGTTGTGGGTGTTATGCTTGAAGCCGTACAGCACTATGATTTGCCTCTTAGCAAAGAGAAACTATGCTCATGGCAAGCGGCTTTCTTTCCCGCTGGTTTTAGCGAAGGAAGTCAGATTGAGGTTGGCATGTACCGTACAAATGAGGAACATATTGTCAGCGGTATTTTTGGTCGTGAGAAGATTCATTATATTGCACCGTCGCCCGAACGTGTAGAAGAGGAAATGCATAAGTTCCTCTGTTGGTTTGATGCGGCTGAACCTGAAAGTAGCATCATTCGTTCTGCAATCGCACATTTCTGGTTTGTGAGTATTCATCCTTTTGAGGATGGTAACGGACGGTTGGCTCGTATTCTTTCCGATATGCTTTTAGCTCGTGGAGAAAAAAGTGAGTTCCGCTTCTACAATGTGTCGTCGCAGATCAATAAAGACAAGAATCATTACTATGACATTCTGGAGCGAATGCAGCATGGTGATGGCGACATCACAGAATGGTTGGTATGGTACATGCAAAAACTTGTTGAGGCTCTTGACGACGCGGAAACCATCGTCACCACAATTCTCAACAAGAGTTTCTTCTGGCAGAAGGCATCGTCTATTCCGATGACAGAGCGACAGACGCAGATGCTCAATCTTTTCCTCGAAGGTTACGAGGCAAAGATTACGTCAAAAACGTGGTCGACGTTGGCTAAATGCTCGAAGGACACTGCCATACGCGACATTCAGGATCTCGTGGACAAGAACATTCTTATAGAGGACATTCCTGGAGCCAAGCGACCAAACTATTCCATTGTATATGATGCGGAGGATCTCACACAATTTTTTAGCGAAGTGAGAATCATTGAGGAAAACGATGTCCCATATTTGAAAGCATTGTACAGAAACAAAAGACTGGTAAGTGAGCGAATTCTAAAACTTGATGCAGAGCGATACCAGAAAGGAGATCTGCCACTATCGAATCTGCTTAGCAAATATTGTTCGTATATTGTAGGTGCCAACAAATAATCTGATTATATCATACATTTACACATTTCCACCTCATATTTGCAAGATTCGGAATAGATGTGTAATATCCCGTCGAAATCGTTATCTTTGCAAGTATGAAGACAATCCTGACAATTACGGGTTCGGATAGCGCCGGTGGAGCCGGTATCCAGGCTGACATCAAGACGATCACTTCTCTTGGTGGCAAGGCTCTTTCCGTCGTCACTACTCTTACGATGCAGAATACTCTCGGTATCCAGGATTTCTATGATATCCCTGCTGAGATTGTGGAGCGTCAGATCGACGCGGTGGCTGAGGATATCACTCCTTACGTGTTCAAGGTTGGCCTCGTGCGAAATATCTATACCTTGGAGGCTATTGTCCGCTGTATATCTCGCTATAAACCACGTTGGGTGCTTTTTTCTCCCGTCGTCTACTCGAGCCGTGACGAGGTGCTTATCAATGATGAGCTGATCGATAGAATCCAGAAGACGCTTATTCCGTTGTGCGACGCGTTGGTGGTGCGTGAAAGGGATCATGGCAGATTCGACGCGGAAAAGGTTATTGTCGCCGACGACAGTCACGGACGATGCAACGAACTTTGTTCGGCGATCGCCACTCTGCTTTGTCAGGATATGAGCCTCGACGACGCTGAAAAAAAGGCTAATTATATGATGCCGACAGAGGTCAATCCAGAGATGTCTGGAAGATGTATTGCCCTATATAGTAGTTTCGTGAAGATGCAGGAAGATGAGTGTATGAACAGCCACGATGTCAATTACTATGCCTCACGTCTCAACGTCTCTCCACGTTATCTTTCTCAGGTGACGAGAAGGGTAGCGTCGCAATCACCTAAATCAATTATCGACACTACGCTATTAAACAAAATCCGAGACCTGCTCAAAACGGACAAGACTATCCAGGAAATCGCATACCAACTGGAGTTTTCGTCGCAGGCTCATCTTTCCAATTTCTTCAAGCGATTCACGGGAACATCACCGTCGGAATATAGAAAGATTAAATGATTTTAGAACGTAAAATTTTCGGAATTTTATCGTAAATTTTTTTGAATGACACAATAATTTTCGAACCATTTTTTTTGAAAATTTTACGTTTTGTAGATGCTATTTATTTGCTTGATTCCATTTGTATATTAATTTTGCGTCATAACAATAGTTTCAATTGTCGATGACTGACAAACTTACTCCCGAGCAGCGTCATAAATGTATGTCGCACATTAGGGCCAAGGATACGAAGCCCGAGGTTATTGTGCGAAAATGGCTCTGGTCGGAGGGGTATAGATACCGACTCTATGTTAAGGGTTTACCTGGCTCGCCTGATATCGTGATGAGGCAATATAAGACGGTGATCTTCATCAACGGCTGTTTTTGGCATGGTCATGATCTTGGATACAATAAGGAGAATGGGGAGGTGATCGACAGCAAGTGTTGTCGTATTCCGAAATCACGAACCGACTTCTGGGTGCAGAAGATCACTCGTAATATGCAGCGTGACTATATCAATGTGATGCGCTACAAGAAAGCAGGGTGGCATGTGTTGACAGTTTGGGAATGTCAGTTGAGGGGCAAAGAGCAACAACGTCAGACTCTGATGGCTTTGTCCAACAAAATTAATTCCATCATTCTTGATTCCTACCGTGTTCCCAAAACGTATAATTTTGAACCTGAAGCGGAAATGACTATGGTGGCGGAGGAACCATTTGTTTATGAAAAGAAATGAAGTGTTCATTTTTTTTGTATTTTTGTAAAAAAATAAATAAGGATTAGTATTGAATTTATGATTGATATTAATGAATTAAGAAAACTCAACTCAATTGATAATTTCGTAGTTACACGACACGCTTTGGAACGTTTATTGTCGAGAAATATATCAATTTTGGAGGTACAAAAAGTAATTGCAGAAGGAGAGATTATCAAACAATACGAAGAGGACAAACCTTATCCTAGTTGTTTGATTTTGGGCTTAAGTATAGATGATAAGATACTACATGTAGTAGTTAGTCATAATGAGGAATCGATTTTCTTAATTACTGCATATTATCCTGATCTTTCTATATGGAATGATAATTTCAAAGTAAAAAAATGAATATTATGAAATGTTCTCGTTGCGGAAAAGACGCTGTTAAAAGTACAACAACTTTTGTTTCTGATTTAGGAGACGTTTTAGTTGTTATTCGTAATGTTCCTTGCTATAAATGTGAGGAATGTGGTGAAATTATGTATACAGGAGATGTGGTATTGCATATAGAGAAATTTGTCAATACTGCGAAAGAACTTAAGCAAGAGGTGTCGATTATTGACTATATGAAGCAAGTGGCATAATTATCTGTTGGAAAAAGAATATGAAAAAGACTTTAATTGCGATGTCTGCGGCATTGTCGCTTGCAGGTTGCGGAAATAAGCAGAATGCTGTGGTGGAGGAGTCTCCAGCGTCGGCTACAAAATCGGTGGTGATCTATTATTCTCAGACGCATGTGACTGAGCAGGTGGCAAAACTTATCGCTGAGGCTACATCGGCTGACATGGATTCTATCGTGGCTGTGGAGCCATACAACGGCACATTCGAGGAGACTGTCGCTCGTTGTAAGAAGGAGATGGAGAGTGGAGCTGCTCCTGCCGTTAAGCCTACTAATGTCGACGTCGCTAAATACGATACTGTTTATCTTGGATTCCCAGTGTGGTGCGGAATAGCAGCTCAACCTGTAGGCAGCTGGATGAAAAACGTCGACCTATCAGGTAAGGTGGTTGTGCCTTTCTGCACTTTCGGAAGCGGTGGATTGGAGACGAGTGTGGCTGAACTTAAAAAGGCTGCTCCAAACGCTAAATTCATGAATGGCTACGGTGTGCGTACAATCCGTATCGCTAAGGCTGCTGACGAGGTTAACGAGTTTCTTATCCGTAGTGGAATCAAGGCAGGGGAGTTGCCAGCAGAAGTTCCATTCGTTGAGAAGAGAAATTTGAACGACGAGGAGAAAGGTATCTTCGACGCTGCTTGTGGCGACTATCCTTACCCACTTGGTTCACCAGTTTTGGTTTCGAGTCGTGCGGCAAAGAATGGAACTGAGTACCGCTACATCACAGAGAGCAAGGATGCAAATGGCAATCCTACTCAGGCTGAGGTGTTTGTGCTTGTAAGTAATGAGGAGGGTGTTGGTCCTGAATTCACAAAGGTTGTAAGATAATATGAAAAGAGTCATCGATTTCCTTAAAAATCTTGCTGCCAACAACAATAAGATCTGGTTTGATGCCCATAAAGACGAATATCTTGAGGCTAAGAAGGTGTTTGAGGATTTCACAGAGCAGTTAATTGCCAAGGTTGAGGCTTTTGATCCGACGGTCAAAGGCCTTGCTGTGAAGGATTGCACCTATCGTATCTATCGCGACGTGAGATTTAGCAAAGACAAGAGTCCGTACAAGACTCACATGGGATGCTATATCTGTCGTGGTGGAAAGAAATCAGGCTACAGCGGCTATTATTTCCACGTCGCAACAGAGCAGAGCGACGTCTATCCTTCTGGACATATGATTGCCGTTGGCGATTATTGTATGGAGCCTAAAGCGTTGAATATCTTAAGAGAGGATATTGTCGACGGTGGGGGAGACTTCAAGGAGATCCTTGATAAACAGGTGGATCCATCTTTCCATCTTGACAAAACTTTCCAACTTAAGCGTCCACCAAAGGGTTATGACGACTCCACTCCGTATATCGACTTGGTGAAGTATAAAGTTTACTGCTTGACGAGTGAACCGTCGACAGAGGATGTCCTTTCTCCAACATTGGTCGATGATGTGGCGGAGAAATTTAAATCAGCAAAGCCATTCCTTGACTACATCAATCGTGCGATTGAGTTTGTGAAGGAAGGAAACGCGGATTAATTTATAATTCATAATTCGTAATGAGACGGGGTTGACAACTCTGTCTTTTATTTTAGATGATTATGGCAGTTGTCCAATATGAGGATTGTTAAGGGCCCTTTATTATTATTTGGGCCCTAACCCATCCACACCAACGCGAGCCCGGAGGGCGAGCGTCTAAAAAATAAGAGTGTTTGGACAACACGTATATAATTACCTTATATATTGCAATATCAGAAATTTGGTAAGTTTATTCAATGAGAAACTTTATAAAGATTATGCCAGAATATGGATGCTTTCCAATTTGGATAGGGACAGACGGTGAAACTTTTTGGTATGATGAAGAGTCTGTCATGGAGAATCCTGACATTTCTGACCGACTAAACAAATGGAACATGTCTTTCCAAAGAACCTTAAACAATTCCTATCCACCAGATTCTTGTTTTGAAAACGCACAACAACTTTACGATTTCGAAATAGAGGGACTTTCTTTATGGAAACTTATCATGTCAAAATATCCCGATTATGTAGTAGTTTATTATAGTATAGTTTTTAATAAGACTTATGAAGATCCAGAATGCCTATATAGCGATATAGAGAAGTATGATTTTAATAATTCTGAATGGTTAATGCTCAATCAAGTAATATCTTGAATTTGAATGTTTACCTATTTTGCAACAAGCGCAATTTTTCGAAATGTTTGATTACCTTTTCGTTTTCGGATTTGGGCGATCTAATCTTTAATTTTGTTAAATATGAGAAAAGAAACATTGGAATTCTTAGAGGCAAATCAAAGTCAAGAACCATCAACATTTGTAGAAGATGCAAAATGGCGTAAGGAAAATGAAACGTGGCTAAAATGGTCACGCGGAATCGCTTTGTCTATAGTTGATTATATGCAAGCAAACAATCTTAGTCGTTCGGATATTGCTGAACGACTTGGTGTTTCTCCTCAATATGTAAGTCGTATATTGTCAGGGAATGTCAATTTTTCTTTTAAGAGTGTAGCTGAAATTGAGAAAAAACTTGGTATTTCTTGTATGGAGGCAGTTTTGGATTAATCGTAATTATTAGGACATTTACGCAATTATTAGGAAAAAACAGTCAAAAGCACTACACATAATCTCTTTTTTACGCATCACTATTTGTATTGAGTAAAATAAGGTTACTTTAGTCGGCGAAAACTTACTACTCTAATAACATGAAAAAACTTATTTACTCAATCTTAGGTTCGGCGCTAACTGTGTCGTCCGCATTCGCCGATATGCAGTCGGTAAACGTTGGAGGGCAGAACCGTCAGTTTTATGTCCACGCTCCAAGTGGGCTTACGGAGAATCGTCCGTTGGTAATCTCTTGTCATGGTATGGATCAGGATATCCCTTATCAGCGTAATCAGGCTAAATGGGAGCAGATTGCAGACACTGCCAATTTCGTGGTGGTCTATCCGGGTGGTGGAACTGGTTTTTCTACTTGGGATATCAGTGGCGACAAGGATGCCAATTTCATCTTGGCTATCATCGACGAGATGAACAAGAAATACGCAATCGACAAATCCCGCGTCTACATGTCGGGATTCTCAATGGGAGGAATGCTTACATACCATTTGATGGCAAAACTTCCCGATAAAATCGCTGCTTTTGCACCAGTATCAGGACATTTGATGGGTGGAGGTTCATATTCAAACGTAAGACCTTTGCCTCTAATCCATGTGCATGGCACGAGTGATAGTGTTGTGCCTTACGATGGTTCGACAGATTACGTCAACGGTTGGGCAAAACAGAACGGATGTAATCCTACTCCAATCACTACTCAATACACTAATGGTTATCCAAACTGTACGAAGGAGGTTTGGACAGGAGGTAAATGTGAGACTGAGGTAGTCCGTATCTCATTCAAGGGCCGTGACCATGAGCATAACAACAGTGGTGCTCTCCACACAAGCCAGGAGATTTGGAATTTCGTGAAAAACTACTCTCTTGAGTGTGGAAAGGTAGGTTCAAGCGGAGTCAATTTCTCTTCTCCATCAGCAAGCGGAAAGTATTCAGACGGAGATATCCTTCCAATCAGTGTGAAGGTTGGAGGAAAGGTTGAGGCTCAGAAGATTGTTGTTACAGTCGACGGTGAAGAGGTAGCGACATTGTCATCTGAACCATGGTCAGTAGATTGGACAGCCACACAGGGAAAACATACTGTGAAAGCAGTCGCAACAATGTCGGACGGATCGGAGATGGAAACCGAGACAAAGATCACTGTTAATGCTCCACAGACTCCATACAAGGGTGTTGCTGTAGTGTTGCCAGAGAAGGTTGAGGCTGAGAATTATGACGAGGGAGGCGAAGGATTTGCTTATTCCGATACTGACGATAAGAATGAAGGTAAAGAGTATAGAAATGATGGTGTAGATGTTGTCGACAATCAGAAAGGCGGTTATGCTATCGGTTATACTAAGTCGGGCGAATGGCTTGAATACACAGTTGAGGTGTTGAAAGATGCTGAGTTTGGCATTGAGGCGTTGGCATCAAACGGAAGCAGTAGTTTTGATTTCGACGTGTTGGCTGACGGAAAGAAATTGGCAACATTGGCTGGAGAGAAGACTGCCGACTGGGATACATACGCTATTGTAGAGTCGAAGAGCAAAGTATCATTGACAAAAGGAAAGCACGTCATCAAAGTGCTATTCAATACAGATTATACAAATCTTGACTACTTGGAATTCACAGGTGAGAAGGTTGTGACAAGTGTGGATGATGTCACATTTGATGCCAAGTCAGTTAAGGTTTATCCTAACCCAGCTCACAACGAAATCATGGTCAGCGCACCGTCTCCAATCAGAAAGATAAGAGTGATGACAATGAGTGGAGTAGAGGTTAAGGAATCAGAAGATACGACGGTGGATGTGTCTAATCTAGCGTCGGGCTGCTATCTTGTAGAAGTGACTACAGATGAGTCTGTTATAGTGAAGAAAGTAATGGTAGTAAGATAAGTTTGTTTGATTTACTAATTTTTAGCTTGCCCTATTAGTCCGGGGCAAGTTTTTTTATTTTAAATATTTAGAAATTAGAAAAAAGAAGTATATTTGTAAAGTAAATTAAAAATATTAATGATTATGGTGACAGTTAAAGATTTGGAATTGACGACAAAAACAACGTATATTGTCGTCGAAGATCCTAAGATGAAGGCATTTTTGCTAAAGCTTAGAGAAAGAAGTGTTGAAAACTTGAAGAAATTGGAAGAAATAGGAAGATCCTTGAATAATGATACAAAATGATGTTTTTCTAAATGTTTCGTTAGAAGACACCAATTTAATTATTCAATTATCTTTACTAAACAATTTGATAGGATGCCCTGTTGAAAAATACAAGGTGTTTGATGTTTCTTTATCAAGATCAGGAGAAAACAGTACAAAAATATTTGAATGCTTAACTAGTGTAAGTCTAAAGCTAATTAAGTTTTTGGAAGAAAATCCTAATTCCGTTTTGTACTATTATTGTGATGATGTTCATGATTTGAATAGAAGAAATAAAAATATATCAATGCAAGAATATCGTCATCGATTGTTTAGTCAAATGTTCAATTATCTAAAGAGGAATGTTTCTAAGGAAATCTCTGATGAATCCGTTATTTGTGTGTTTGATGGAAATAAGATATTCATTCATCTGATTTATTTTGATGATATGAAATATGCAGCAGATGAGCTTAAACAGCTAATAAAAGATCAGACTTCAAAATCACTATGTTTAAATTAATGGTAGAGATGCGAATTTCCGTGTCTCTGCTTTATCTTTGCAATAACTAATCAAAAGAGCATGGATTACGAGAAAAGAATAGAGAGGGCAGTGGAACTGTTCAATAGTGGATTCAACTGTTCGCAATCGGTGGTGGCGGCCTTTGCCGACATGTATGGCTTCACAGAGGAGCAGGCATTGAGAATGTCGGCTTCGTTTGGTGGAGGAATCGGACGAATGAGAGAGACGTGTGGAGCTGCATGTGGAATGTTCCTGCTTGCTGGTTTAGAGTGCGGCCAGACTGATCCTAAAGATGCTGCAGCAAAGTCGAACAACTACATGGTGGTGCAGGATATGGCAGCAAAGTTTAAGGAGCAGAACGGATCAATCAAATGTGCTGAGCTATTAGGTCAATTGAAAGAAAAGAAGACGACGCATGTGCCAGAGGCTCGCACTGCTGAGTATTACTCAAAGCGTCCATGTCCACGTATGGTGGAGTGTGCAGCCAGAATTTGGGTGGAGAAACTTAAGGAGTTGAGAGGAGAATAAAATGTAGAGATGTGAGATTCTCGCGTCTCTTCATAGAACAAATTAAAGGGATGCGTTTCTTCTGAAACACATCCCTTTAACTATTAATTCTTAATTATTAACTTTTAACTATTCACATCAAGCTCCTGGCTTCTTGCTCTTCATCACCTTGATGTAGAAATATATTGTGATGGCTGCGATTGGCACTTGTACCAAAAGCAACATTGTTAATGCTTCTCCACTCATATCTTAGTCCTCCTCGTATCTAATTTGGTTATCTTTATTCTTTTTGTCGACGAAGTAGATTATCACACATAGTATCACCAAACACATCAATAGCGAGATACGTGTGATATCCACATACATGACATCGTTGACGACCGTGCCTTTGCTAAGTGCAGTACCTTGCTCTACATTGTCGCCTACATTCACCACCGGAATCGTTCCCTCTGGCAATGATATCGTCTTTGTGGCATTTCCACAGTTGATTTCAACTGCTGTGTCAGTCACTCCTGTCACTTGACCTACGTAATCAGAGTAGTAATAGTCTGCCACCCATGATGAGTTGGCTCCGATGCCCTTGTGTGTCAACTCTCCAATAATCGATGAGTTGTCAACCTCCCAACCAGACAATGAGATTTTGCTCCAATCGTCATTTACTGGTTTGATTACTGAAGTGACAAAGATCAAGATCATCATCACCGGTGTGACGTATCTTAAGATATATTTGTAGATTATCGGAAGTTTCACCTCTGCACCGTAGTGGATAATTCGCCAGCCTTTGTCCATTCCCATCACCCATGAGAACATCACCGTCTCTATCATTCCAAAGAAGAAAAGTGCGAATGTGCCGGCCCAAAAGTCGTACTGATCAAAGACTCCTTTGTCGAAGAACAACACCGTCGGCAATGCAAGGAAGAACAAGATTACTCCGTAGATCCATGATGCTTTCTTCTGAGTCCACTTGTAACTATCTGTGAAGAATGATACCAATGGAGTGGAAATTGCAAGCGACGACGTCACTGCCGAGAAGAATAGCAGACCGAAGAATGCAAGTCCAGCCAACGCCGACAACACTGGTCCCCACTGTGCAAACAAGTATGGAAGCGTCTTGAATCCAAGACTGAATCCACCCGACTGTGTCATCTCCAAAACTGCAGGTACTCCGAAGTATCCAACTGCGATTGGGAAGATGATTGCACTACCAAGCACCACCTCTGTAAACTCATTAGTGAAGCCGGCAGTAAGCGAGTTCAAAACAATATCATCATGTTTCTTGATATACGACGCGTAACATTGTATACAACCCATTCCAAGTGACATAGTGAAGAATACCTGTCCACCTGCGGCAAGCCAAACCTTTGGATTAGTAAGTGAGTCAAATTGTGGAGTCCATAGGTAGTTGAATCCATCCATACTTCCGAATGTTGCTCCCGCGTCGCCCTTATCAAGAGTGTATGCTCTTACCACAAGGAAAATTCCGAAAAGCAACAACATCGGCATCGCCACCTTTGCCACTCGTTCAATTCCGTCTTTAATACCTTTTGCTAAAATCCAGATATTGAATATGATACATACAATGAAGCATATCATTGTGTCGTGAGGAAGGAACGACGTTGAGATGCCAAGATCAAGGTATTTGCCGAAGAAGGCAGCCACCTCGTTTTCGGTCATGCCCATAAATGTTCCGCAGACGGAATGAAGGGCGTATGATAAAGTCCAACTCTCAATATAGACGTAGTAGGCACAGATTAGAGTACTGCAGAAAATACCCATCGAACCGAAATATTTCCAAATAGGATGACGGTGTGCCGACTGAAGAATCATAGGAGGAGAGTGATGACCCGACATTCCACCCAATTTACCTGTACTCCACTCGATAAAAAGAAGAGGCAGACCAAGTAGGAAGAACGAAACAAGATAAGGTATGATGAATGCTCCACCTCCATTATTCACCGCCTGAATAGGGAAACGCAAAAAATTGCCAAGGCCGACGGCATTGCCCGCCATAGCCAGAATCAGTCCGATACGTGATCCCCACGCTTGAGTCTGCTGTTGCTCCATTTTATCGTTTTTCTATTGATTTCTCAGATTAAATATTGTAGTTTGCAAAAATAACACTTTTGTTCATATAAAAAAACGAGTAAAATTCAATATGATACAAACATTTCTCTATATTTGTAAGCATAAGGATTAAATATGGTGCCTATGAAATTGAGCTTTACTACAATAAAACTATTTACCATTATTTTTTTGGCATTGATGTATGTTTCATGTCAGACTACTTCCACCAAGACTCTTACTATAAAAGGAAAGATACCTGTAGCGGCAAACAAAATGGTATATATCGACAGTTTTACATCTGTCGCACCTGTTTGTATAGACTCAATCCGTGCTTTGGAAGACGGATCTTTTGAGATAAAGCGTAGAGCAGCAGAAAGAATGACATTCTTCCAGTTGAGAGCAGACTCTCTAAGTGCAGTGTTCTGTGCAGACTCTACTGAAAAAATCCATTTTAAGATAGCCACTCATGGAGAGCTTTACCTAACAGGTGATGAATATGCAGCTCAAGTATGCAAGTTGAGCCAACACATCAAGGCGACAAACAAATACATCAAGACTTTGATGCTTATGGGTAACAAAATTCCACAGAAGCAGATGAAGAAACTCATCTACTCTCGTGTGATGCGTTATAGAGAAATGGCAGATTCGTTGGTGAAAGAGAATCCCGTCTCTCCTGTGGCTTATTATGCGATGAATGCCAAACTCATATATGACATTGAGCCATATGATTTCCATGATCCAGACGACAGACGTATGCTTGCCATTGTCGCAAACGGATGGAATATGGTGCGTCCGAATAATGTATATTCCAATCAGTTGCTTGCAAAATTGACAATTGATGATGTCAACAAAAAAGTAGGAGCAGATATGCTATATTCGGAAAAAGCTTCGTATATCGACCTTTGCCTTCCAAATGCAAATGAAGAAATTGTCAGCTTAAATGAGGTAAGGAACAAAAATATAATTCTTCTGTTCTGGAATCTAAGGAATATGGATCCAACTGTGTTGGCAAATATGAAAACGTATTACAACGCCAATCCTGATTTGGAAATTTATCATGTGAGTTTTGATAAGGATATGGAGGCATTTAAGGAGGCAGCAGCGGATTGCCCATGGATATGTGTGAACGATGTTGAAGAAAAAAGTGCTTTGACTTACAATCTTGATGTCACTCCTTCAGTATTCCTTTTCAACAAAAATGGAAATGTCGTAGGAAAGAACATGCCGTTTATCGGATATAAATTTTAAACGTTGACGTTAACGATAACGTTGACGTTGACGATAATTTTTGTACCTTTGTTGTGCGAAACATAATGCGAATTTCGCAAGATAAAACAGATTTAGCAAACAATTTCAGTATGAAAATTGCGTTCGACGGCAAAAGAGCCGTGAAAAATGGAACTGGTCTCGGCAACTACAGCAGATATGTGTTGGAGTCGCTTTGTAAGCACGCTGAAGCCAACGATAGATTCATTGTCTACTCGCCCAAAGGCAAGATGAATGCGTGGATGCAGAGAATATTGGATACATTTACTTCTCAGATTCATCTTGTTATCAAAGATTCCATTTTCGCAAGTGTGTGGCGTACTTTTGGCGTCACTCAAGATGCTGAAAAAGACGGTGCTGAAATATTTCACGGACTCAGCAATGAATTACCACTCAATATTGCCAAAAGTAAGATGAAAAGTGTGGTGACGATTCACGACCTCATCTTCCGCAGAATGCCGGAGTGCTATAAGCCTATTGACCGTAAGATTTACGATTATAAATTCCGTAAGGCTGCTGAGAATGCAGACGTGGTAATTGCTGTTAGTGAACGTACAAAGAAAGATATTGTAGAGTTGTATCATATCGATGCTGCGAAAATCAAGGTGGTTTATCAGGGATGTGACGCTCAGTTCGCTAAAGAGATTGGTGAAGATGAGAAGATCCGCGTCGCACAAAAATACGAACTTCCCCAACGATATATATTGAATGTAGGAAGCATCGAGACACGTAAAAATGCATTGCAGATTGTCAGAGCATTGAAAGACATTGATGAGGCAGTTTCACTTGTAATTGTAGGCCGACGCACTAAGTATGCAACCAAGATTGACGAGTATGTGAAGAATAATAATTTAGACGCGAGAATAAAAATCATCTCTGGAATTGACTTCAAGGATTTACCAGCAGTGTATGCTCAGGCGGAAGTATTCGTATACCCTTCATTCTACGAAGGTTTTGGAATTCCAATAGTAGAGGCATTGAATGTTGGAGTGCCAGTCGTGGCTGCAACAGGTTCATGTTTGGAAGAGGCTGGTGGAGCATCCTCCATCTACGTCAATCCAACAAAGGATAAGGAGATGTCGGATGCTATCAATCGCGTCTTGACTGATTCTGATTTGAGAGCGAAAATGATTGCTGACGGAAAAGAGTATGCGAAAAGATTCTCTGAAGAACAGTGTGCGAAAGAGATTTTTGATATCTATAAATCATTGATATCCTAATATATATGACGAAAACGAAAACGAAAACGAAGGCGAAAGTCTTATGCTGTGCTGGTGCATTGTTCGGTTTAGTTGCACTTATTTGGATTGGAACAGCTATCAGCCGTAATGGGGATTACAAAGATAAACTATGGGCACATAGAGTCAACTCATTGGAGAAAAGAGCAGAGTTCAAAGATGCTTATCCTAATTTTGAGGTAGACATAATCATTCGTGAAGATTCGTTGAATGGGAATATTATTTTGGATGTCACACACGATTCAATCAAAACATTCGGTTTAGCCTTCGACGAGTATATTCCTGGTTTAGGCAAAGATGAGAAAGTATGGATGGATGTAAAGAATATATCTTTGAAGAATAACCAGAGATTGCTTACAAAACTTGATTCATTTGTGACAACATTAGGTTTAAGCAAAGACCAGTTTATCATTGAAACTAGAGATTACAAAGCATTGGAGTTGTTGACCAAAAATGGTTACTACACATCCTACTATGTTGATTTCAAGGAAATTGACAGTGAAGTTGTAAAACATTTGGATGAGGTTGCAGAGACAGGTTGTGTGAGAGCTCTTTCATTCCCGTCTACACAATATAGTGACATAAGAAACGGTGTGACTAATAAAAATATTGATTTCCTAACATGGGCTCATCGAGATACACAGATAGAGTTTTTGTTGAATCCATCCTACGGTAAATTTCTTGATGATGATCGTCTGAAGGTTGTACTAATTAAGACGAGGGGAAAGTATCATAGATAACGAAACCAAAAAAGGAGCGGACCATGCGATCCGCTCCTTTTGTTATTTAATCGGACAGGCATAAAACCTACCCCTACAATGCGTTAATCATTAGTCATTGAAAGTAACGCTACCGTCGTGGATGTTGTAGTAAGCACCAACGATCTTAGTCTTACCTGACTCAACGAACTCCTTAACAAGGTTACGATCATCAATTCTCTTAACCTGAGCTGCAGCGTTCAAACGGATTGCAGCATCAAGAGAATCCTTCTTGCCAACATACTGCTTAACATCGTTCTGAATCATAGTAAGCAACTCATCGATCTTAGCCTCGTCGTTAGCCTTAATCTCGCCCTCGATAGCACTTGTGACACCACCACAAGACTCGTGACCAAGGATAACTACAGCTTTAACACCAAGGTGCTCGATAGCGTAGTCGATGCTACCCATAACAGCGTCGTCGTTTACATTGTTACCAGCTGTACGAATAACGAAGATGTCACCGATACCCTGATCAAAGATCAACTCAACTGGAACACGGGAATCAGCACAAGCAACAACAGCAGCGAAAGGCTTCTGACCATTAGAAGTCTCAGCAAGACGCTTGTGATCGTGGTGAGGGAATACGGCTGTCTCAGCAACGTAACGAGCGTTACCATCCTTCAAACGAGCGATTGCCTTTGCTGGAGTCTCAACTGTCTTGTCCAATGTAGCCATAACTGAATCGATGGCAGCTTTGCAACAAGTCTTAGCCTCAGAATTAGCCTCACACTTTGCTGCATCCTTCTTTGCGCAGCTTGCGAACATACCCATAGCAACGATTGCGATAGGCAAGAAAAATTTTTTCATTTTGTTATTTAATAGTAGTTAATTGCATCTTGGTGGAAACGGGAATTGCCCATTTCTTGAAAAAACGATGCAAAATTAACGCATATTCTTTTTCGTTGTTATTCGTAGACGTGGATTTTTGCAGCGGACATCCACGTCTAAACAAAAAAAACGAGAATACGCATCAGCATATTCTCGCTAAAATTTCAAATTGAAATGATCTCTTTACTTCTTTCCCTGTAGGAATCCGATACCCCAAAGAAGGATGCATGATCCAAGTACTGCAGTGATCAAACCTCCTAGGCTGATTGGGCCAAATGTTGGAAGACCGCTGAACAAACCGCCGAACAACCAACCGCCGATTGATCCACCAACGATACCAACGATAATGTTAACCAAAATGCTATCAGCTCTTCCCATCAACTGACCTGCAAGATAACCTGCAAGTGCACCCAAAAGTAGATATACTATCAACTCCATTTCTTAAATATTTGTTTTGTTTATAATTTCATAAAGCAAAGGAGCAAAAAAAATGTAAAAATCACAACATATAGTGCATCAAAAACACTTAAAAAAGATAGAAAAAGACTATTTTTGTAGTCGAAATATGTTTAAGATGCAGATAAAACGCCTACATACTTTCCTTTTGAAGGACTATTTGCTAAGTTTCTTAGCCACATTCTTCGTATGTCTATTCATTCTGCTAATGCAGTCGCTATGGAGATATATCGATGAAATGGTAGGTAAGGGACTTGATTTGATAGTCATGGCTCAATTCTTCTACTATGCCGCTTTGACTCTTGTTCCGATGGCTTTGCCGTTGGCGATCTTGCTGTCATCATTGATGAGTTTCGGTGGACTTGGAGAACGTTTGGAGCTGATAGCGATGAAGGCAGCCGGAATTTCGTTGTTTAGAATCATGAAGCCGTATCTTGTGGTGATAGGATTGTTGTCAATCGGCTCATTCTATTTCTCCAATGTGGTGATGCCGGATGTCCAGTTGAAGTGGACGGTGCTGCTTCGCTCAATCAAACATAAATCCCCAGACGTTTCTATTCCAGTAGGATCATTCTACACAGGTATTGATAACTATAGCATCTATGTTCGTAGTAAAAACCACGACACAAGAATGCTTTACGATATGATGATCTATGATTTCACCGGTACAGCTGGCGGAGGCGGGTCTGACAATATCAGAATCGTGACTGCAGATTCGGGTATGCTCGTCTCTACTGCAGACAAAAAAGGATTTATCCTTAAACTGCACGACGGTGAGATGTTTGAGAATATGAAGAGCTCTACCGTGCAGGTGTCGAGAAAGAACATCCCGTTCCGACGCGAGACTTTCGGCTACCGTGAGCTGATCATGGACTACGATAACAGCTTGAACATGGTGAGTGAGGAGTCGGTGGCAGGAAAACAGACAACAAAGAATCTTGATCAGCTTACACAGACTATTGATTCGTTGAGAAAAGAATCAGATAGTTTGGCTTTGGCTTGTTCAAACAGATATGTCAACTCACTTTTCTTCGGTCGCAAACTTGACAGCGGATATGTAAAGGTAAATCTTGACACTATTCCATTGGCAGATGCGAAAAGCTATGAGGCAATAATCAACCGTCGCACACTATTACAACAGAAAGAGTCGTTTGACAGAGCGATAAACAATATGCAGAATGTAAGAAATGAGCTTGATTATTACGGAGAACGCAAACGCTCGTCAATTGACAAGCCAATGTGGAAACATGATATTGAGAGACACCGTAAGTTTACTCTTTCATTCGCATGTATTATCTTCTTCTTTATCGGAGCTCCACTTGGAGCCATCATCCGAAAAGGAGGTTTTGGTTTGCCTGTCGTAATCTCAATCCTGCTTTTCATTGTCTATTATATTGTGGACAACACAGGATTCAAAATGTCAAGAAACGGAAGCTGGCCAGTATGGGTGGGCACATGGTTTAGTTCAGGAATGTTGTTCCCTCTTGGACTTTTCCTTACTTACAAAGCTGCAATTGATGCCACTTTCAATATGCCGACAGCAAGTGTGTTGGGCAAGAAGATATCCAAATTCTTCAAGGAGTTACCACAAAAGATTTCTTCCTTAAAGAATTTTTCAAAAAAGAGAAAACAAGAAGATAGTCAAGAAATATCAGTAACAAATAATAATGAATTATAGTATAAATACAATAGAAGAGGCGCTTGAAGACTTCAAGCAGGGTAAGTTTGTGATTGTGGTAGACGATGAGGATCGCGAAAACGAAGGAGACTTCATCACTGCTGCTGAACTTATCACTCCAGAGAAGATCAACTTCATGCTTCGTGAAGGACGTGGTGTACTTTGTGCACCAATCACAATCTCTAGAGCTAAGGAACTTGGACTTGATCGTCAGGTAGCAGACAACACATCTATCCTTGGCACACCATTTACTGTAACTGTAGATAAACTAGAGGGTTGCACAACAGGTGTTTCAGCTCACGATCGTGCTATGACAGTACAGGCTCTTGCTGATCCATCAAGCAAAAGCACAACATTTGGTCGCCCTGGCCATATTAATCCACTTTACGCTCAGGATAACGGTGTCCTTGCTCGTGCAGGTCACACAGAGGCAGCTGTGGATTTGGCTCGTCTATCTGGACTACAGCCTGCAGCAGCTCTAATTGAGATCCTTAACGAAGATGGTACGATGGCTCGTATGCCTCAGCTTGTTGAGGTGGCTAAGAAATACGGTATGAAGATGATCGCCATCAAGGACTTGATCGCATACCGTAGAAAGAAAGAGTGCGTGGTTGAGACTGGAGAGAAGGTAGAGATGCCAACTCTATATGGAAACTTCAAGTTGATTCCATTCCGTCAGAAGTCAAACGGTCTTGAGCACGTTGCTCTAATCAAGGGTGAGTGGCAGCCAGAGGAGCCAATCCTAGTACGTGTACACTCATCATGTGCTACAGGTGATATCTTCGGATCACGTCGTTGCGACTGTGGAGAGCAGCTACAGAAAGCGATGGAGATGGTAGAGAAAGAAGGAAAGGGAGTCATATTATATATGAATCAGGAAGGACGTGGTATCGGCTTGATGAACAAGATCAAGGCATACAAACTTCAGGAGGAAGGTTTGGATACTGTCGACGCAAATATCCATCTAGGATTCAAACCAGATGAGAGAGAGTACGGCGTCGGAGCAGAGATTCTTCAGATCCTTGGAGTAAAGAAGATGCGTCTAATGACAAACAATCCAGTCAAGAGAATCGGTTTGGAGAGCTATGGACTTGAGATCGTGGAAAATGTAGCGATCGAGGTAGAGCCAAACAAGTATAACCGCTTCTACATCGAGACAAAGAAAAACCGTATGGGACATACAATCAAAAAAGCGTAAACAAAGAACCTTTTATATAATATTGTGATTATGAATTTGAACATGCTTTTACAAATTCCTGAGACTGTTGCTGTAAACAACGTAGAGGAGCCAGCACAGCAGAGCATCAACCTGCTTGACACCGCAATGAAGGGCGGATGGATTATGATCCCGTTGCTACTTCTTAGCATCGTCGCAATCTACATTTTCTTTGAGCGTCTAACAGTGATTAACGCAGCGTCGAAATACGATGCGTCTTTCATGAATAAGATTAAAGACTACATCAATGAGGGCAAGATTGACGCGGCTTTGAATCTATGCCGCGACAACAACACTCCATGCGCAAGAATGATTGAGAAGGGAATCCAGCGTCTTGGACGACCAATGTCAGACGTATCTGTAGCAGTTGAGAACGTAGGTAACCTTGAGGTATCTAAGCTTGAGACTGGTCTTTCATACCTTGCTACAATCTCCGGAGGTGCTCCAATGATCGGATTCTTGGGTACAGTAGCCGGAATGATCGATGCATTCTTCCAGATGTCAAACGCTGGTAACAATATTGATGTATCATCATTGGCTGGCGGTATCTACACTGCCATGGTTACAACTCTTGGTGGATTGTTCGTGGGTATCATCGCATTCTTTGCATACAACTATTTGACAACTCGTGTCGACAAAGTAGTGCGTGATATGGAAGCACGTTCACTTGAGTTTATGGATATTTTGAATGAGCCTGCCAACTAAATAACTGAATGCTATGGCTTTAAAACGTAGAAATAAAGCAGAGGCAAGCTTCAGCATGTCGTCAATGACGGATATCATCTTCTTGTTGCTGATATTCTTCATGTTGACATCATCGGTGGTGCATCCCAACGCCATCAAACTGATGTTGCCGCAGAGCAATTCGCAGACGGCTGCAAAACCGTTGACGCGAGTTACAATAGATAAGGAACTCAACCACTATGTTGCATTCGGAAACGAGAAAGAGCGTCCAATCCAGCTTGAGGAGATAGAAGACTATCTAAAGAAGATCGAGTTGGCTGAGCCAGAGATGTACGTCGCTCTATACGCTGACGAGAGTGTGCCTCATGGTGAGGTGGTTAAAATATTGGACATTGCCAACAAGAACAAGTTCAAGCTTGTTATTGCAACACGTCCGATGAAGAAATAGTCAAAAAAACGAGAGTGTATGGATAGACAAAAACTTAAAACCGAAGCCAAGACATACGGTGCGACGGGAACTGTGGTATTCCATGCTGTCATTTTCTTGGTGCTTATCTTCGGTTGCATGACATCGCAGATGGACACTACAGAGGAAGGTTTGGCAGTGTCTCTCGGTGCAGACGATTTTGGTGGAAGTGATCTTTTTGAACCAACTCCAGCCAGCGAGATAGAAGGTCAGTTGGCAGAAGCCTCTCCAGCAGCAGATCCATCTACTGCCCCTGAAGCTTATCAGACTCAGGACATAGAGGAGACAGTGGCGATGCCAAAGGCAGATGAGGAGAAGAAGAAAGAGGAGGCAAAGAAGAAGGAGGCCGACGCACAAAAGAAAAAGAAGCAGGCAGAAGAGGCTGAGCGTAAGCGTAGAGAGGCTGAAAAACTTGCCCAGATTGAGAAAGAGAATAAGCAGAAGGCTGAGATTGGAAACCGTTTGAAGAACGTCTTCGGACAGGGTGGAAATGGTGGACTTGGCAATGACAACTCATCTACAGGTAAGGGCGACGGTAGTTCAACAGGTAGTGCTGGGAAATCTACGGGTGATCCAAACAATGCCAATTCAAGTGGACATGCAAAGACTGGATCAAACAACTCATGGTCGCTTGAAGGACGTTCGCTACGTGGTGCAATGGCACTTCCGACTTATGGAGAGCAAGAAGAAGGAACCATCGTGATTCGTATTACAGTGAACGAGAATGGTGATGTGATTATCGCCGACGTCGCTCCTGGTACAGATATCACTTCCAAACGTCTACACACTGCAGCAATAGCAGCAGCGAAGAAGACAAAGTTCAATGCGATACCGGGAAAGAAGAATCAGAGCGGTACCATTACTTACAAATTTGAATTAAGATAAAATGAAAAAAGTATATGTTTTTTTGGCAGACGGTTTCGAAGAGACTGAAGCCATTTTCCCAATCGACCTACTAATCAGAGCAGGTGCGACAGTGGAGAAAGTCAGCGTGACAGGAAAGAAGGAAGTCACAGGTTCACACAACGTCACTGTGATTGCCGACAGCCTATTCTCAAGCGACAACTACAACGATGCCGACATGTTGTTCTTGCCAGGTGGACCAGGTCACAAAACACTATTGGAACATGAAGGATTGATCGAGTTGGTGAAGAAAGCCAACGCAGAGAAGAAATGGTTGGCAGCCATCTGTGCAGCACCAATGATCTATGGATCGCTTGGATTGCTAGACGGAAAAGCAGCCACATGTTACCCAGGCTACGAGCAGTATTTGAAGGGTGCTGTAGCAACAGGTGCACCTTACGAAATCTCTGGCAATTTTGTTACTGGAAGAAGTGCAGGTACTGCTAAAGCATTCGCATTGGCAATGGTTGAGGCATTGTTTGGCAAGGACGCTTCAAAAGAGGTGGCAAAGGCAATCGTGTCGTAAACAATAAAAATAGGGATAGAATATTAGGGATTTATCAATTTTTATGAAGTTTTTTGGCTATCAAGACACGTTAGTCTTAAAATATTCATATATTTAACTGCAATTTACCAAAATAAAATAACATGAAGATTTTTAATTATATTTCAGCTTTTGCACTATCAACATTGATGTGTTGTTGTGCAGGTTCACAAAAAGAGGCAACTGCATCAGCAGATTCTTCTGCTGATACAACTACCGTATCTGCAGGAGATTTTGTTCCAGTTGAGGATCAGAATGTAGAGTGCTACGTAGACAAATTGTCTTACGCTATCTGTATCGACTGTGATGTCCTTGACCAGTTCCGTACATTCTCAATCTACGGACCAGAGAAGAAAATCAACGAGAAGATGCCAGTTGTGGTATTCGTTGAGGGAGATGTAAAAGATATGCCTTCACTTGAGTGGCCACGTATATTTGTAGATCTAGGTTACAAGGTTTGTATCCCTAAATGTTCAAATATCAAAGCTGATCGTAATAAAGACAATACCATCAAGACATTCCGTACATCTTTGTGCGACGTGAATGATGCCCTTAGAACAATGAAGACTAAGGCTGACAAATATGGTATTGATACAACAAATATTATCTTGGCAGGTAACGCTTCAGGAGCTTACACAGTAGCGTCTTACATGTATACTTATGTTGAAGGAACTGAAAAGCTAATCACAGATGGAATCAAGGGAGTTATTTCAATCTCCACTAACGCATCTTTGAACTTGAGCGAGTTTGAGAAGAACTTCGACAACAAGGTTAAGTGTATGGTATTCCATGGAACTGCAGACAAGTATAATGAGGAAGGCCTACTACAATCAAAACAGTTGGCTTCTCAGCTTGGAGAGTTGGCTGATTTCACAGAAGTAGAAGGAGCTAACGAATTCCCTACACCTGAGTACACAAAAATTGTTAAGGATAAGTGTAGAGAGTTCTTGAAGGAGAACTGCAAATAAATTGATTGGGCTAACAAAAGAATAGCCCTTGTATATATGCTAGAAGTAGGTAAAAAAAACATACTAGAAATTTCAGAGGTTAGAGCCGACGGCTATATCATCAAAGATATGGTCGACGGTGATACTCTTTTTATGCGCAAGCTGGAATTGCCAGACGGTGCGGAGGTCGGACAGCAGGTGGAGGTGTTCATCTTCATGAATGCAAAACGAGAGATGGTTCCGACTACGATGATGCCTTACGTGATGCCAGGCGAATTCGGTTATCTTTACGTAGATGAGCTTTCAAAAGCAGGTGCATTGCTTGACTGGGGATTATCCCGTCCACTATTCCTTCCATCACGTGAGATGACAATGCGTATGCAGATCGACAGACGTTACTTGGTGTACGTCTACTACGATTTGGTGACTCGCCAGATTATCGCAACAAGTAGAATAGACCAGTATCTTAACGTCTCTCCTGCCAAATACGAGCAGAATGACGAGGTGGATATTTTGATCGCATCACGTCATGAGCGCGGCTATAAGGTGATTGTCAACAACGCTCACTGGGGAATGATCTACCAGAGTGAAATCTTCCAGGAGATTGAGGTTGGAGCACTTTATACAGGCTATGTAAAGAATGTCCGTGAAGACGGAAAGATTGACATCTCAATGCAGCCACTTGGTATCAAGGTGACTGACGAGTTGTCGGATATAATTATGGATGAATTGCGTAAGAACAACGGTAGATTAAACGTATGCGACAAATCGGATTCTGAGTTGATCGCCGACATGTTCGGATGCAGCAAGAAGAGTTTCAAGAAATCCATCGGAGTGTTGTTCAAGCAGCGTCTGATTGAGATTCACGAAGATTACATCTGTCTTGTATAATTAGACTTGTGTAACTAAAAATTAGGAGGAAAAGGTTATGAGTAGTATACTGATTAAAGGTGTGTTGCTTAATGGCAAAATCACCGACGTTATGATTAAAGGCAATCGTTTCAGCAGAATTGCCCCAAACATTACAGAAAACGCTGACAAGGAGATTGACGGCAAAGGTTTTGCAATTATTCCTCCGTTCTACAATGGACATTGCCACGCTGCAATGACATTGCTTCGTAGTTACGCAGACGATCTACCTCTATTCACTTGGCTTAACGAGCATATCTGGCCAGTGGAGGATAAGATGGTAGAGGAGGACATCTACGTCGGCACAAAGCTTGCCCTATTGGAGATGATCAAATCAGGTACCGTCTTCTTCAATGATATGTACGGTATGGTTGAGGAGAGCATCAAAGCTTGTGAGGAGATGGGTGTTCGTGCACAGATCGGTATTTCTTTGATGGACAGAATGGGAGAAGAGTCAATCAGTGGCCGATTCGCATTCCTACATTCATATAAGAGCACAGAGTTGGTGAAACTTGCCGTCGCTCCACACGCTCCATATACAGTTTCGAAAGAGTTATTTGAGAGATGTGTAAGAGAGGCAGATAAGGCAGGTGTTATGATCCACACTCACTTGTCGGAGACAGCAAAAGAGGTTGAGGATTGTAAGGCAGAGCACAATGGAATGTCGCCAGTTGAATGGCTTGACAGTCTTGGCGTCTTGACTGATAAGACAGCGTTGGCTCACGTGGTTCACACTTCAGACAGCGATGCGGATATCCTTGCTAAGCGTCAGTGTGTGATCGTGTCTAATCCGACATCAAACATGAAGCTTTCGAGCGGAGCCTTCCACACTACACAGCATCGTTCACGCGGTTCAAGAGTAGTGCTTGGTACAGATGGTGTATCGTCGAACAATAATCTTGACATGCTTCAGGAGATGAAGTTCTTCGCATTGCTTGCAAAACTTACTGAGGATGCAGAGTCGGCTCCAGCTGATTATGTATTCGATATGGCGACAAGAGCCGGAGCAGAAGCATTCGGTATCGACGCGGGAGTTATCGCAGAAGGCAAGTTGGCAGATGCGGTGTTAGTCGACATGAAGAATGAGAGACTTGTGCCAGACTACAATTTGATCTCCAACCTTGTCTACTCAGCAGACAGCAGATGTATCGATACAGTGATCTGTAATGGACGCGTATTGATGCAGTCAGGAGTTGTTCCTGGTGAGGACAAGATCATTGAGGAGACACACAGAGTCTGTGCAAGATTCAAGGCAATGAAGAAATAAGACAAAAATATTTCAACACAATATGATATTATTTTTCAAAAAAGAGGATGCCGGCTTAATCGCAGTCGGTGTTTCGTCGAAATTGGGTGAGGAAGATATTAAGAAACTCACTTGGGCATTTAGCGGTGCTAAATACATGGAGTGTGATAGCATCAACGGATGGTTCGTTGGTCCACGTCGCGAGATGATCACACCTTGGAGTACAAATGCAGTTGAGATCACTCAGAACATGGGTATCAAGGGCATTGAGAGAATCGAGGAGTATTTCGTGGCTTCAGGCGAGAACGCAGAGCATGACCCAATGCTACAGCGTATCTACAACGGTTTGAACCAGGACATCTTCACTATCTCAAAGACTCCAGATCCAATTGTCTACATCGACGATATTGAAGAATACAACAAGCAGGAGGGTCTTGCTCTTAACCCACAGGAAATCGAGTATTTGAAGAGCGTAAGTGCAAAGATCGGAAGAAAGCTTACAGACAGTGAGGTGTTCGGATTCTCACAGGTGAATTCAGAGCACTGCCGTCATAAGATATTCGGCGGAAAGTTCATCATCGACGGTAAGGAGATGGAGAGCTCACTTTTCGCTATGATCAAGAAGACATCAGAGACTAACCCTAACAAGTTGGTTTCTGCATATAAGGATAACGTTGCATTCAACGCTGGTCCAGAGATCGAGCAGTTCGCACCAAAGTCAGGTGACAAGCCAGACTATTTTGAGGTGAAGAAGATGCAGTCAGTAATCTCATTGAAGGCTGAGACACACAACTTCCCTACAACAGTTGAGCCATTCAACGGTGCAGCTACTGGTTCAGGTGGTGAGATCCGTGACCGTCTAGGAGGTGGTAAGGCATCTTTGCCAATCGCAGGTACAGCAGTCTACATGACATCATACCCACGTACAGAGAGTGGTAGATCATGGGAGCAGGCAATGAAGGAGAGAAACTGGCTATACCAGACTCCAGAGCAGATTTTGATCAAGGCTTCAAATGGAGCCAGCGACTTCGGTAACAAGTTTGGTCAGCCGCTAATCTGTGGTTCATTGATGACATTTGAGCACGAGGAGAACGATAAGAAGTTCGCATTCGATAAGGTTATCATGCTTGCCGGAGGTGTCGGATTCGCAAAGATGAAGGACGCACAGAAGGGTCACGCGGAGCCAGGAGAGAAGGTTGTAGTGATGGGTGGTGATAACTACCGCATCGGTATGGGTGGTGGAGCCGTTTCATCAGTTGAGACAGGTCAGTACTCAAACGCAATCGAGCTTAACGCCGTACAGCGTGCAAATGCAGAGATGCAGAAGCGTGTATCAAACGTTATCAGAACTCTTGCTGAGAGCGACTCTAATCCAATCGTTTCAATCCACGACCACGGTGCAGGTGGACACTTGAACTGTTTGTCTGAGCTTGTTGAGGAGACAGGTGGTAAGATCGACATGGATGCACTTCCAGTAGGTGACGTTACTCTTTCTGCAAAGGAGATCATCGGTAACGAGAGCCAGGAGCGTATGGGACTTCTTGTTCACGAGAAGGACATCGAGCTAATCAAGAAGATCGCAGACCGTGAGCGTGCACCAATGTATGTGGTTGGTGAGACAACAGGAGACAACAGATTCGTATTCGAGAAGAAGAACGGTGAGACACCAATCGACTTAGAGATGAAGGATATGATTGGTAATCCTCCACGCACAGTCATCACAGATAATTCAGTAGAAGAGCACTATACAGACGCTACAATCAACGTGAGCAAGGTAGACGAGTATATCAACAATGTACTTCAGCTTGAGAGCGTAGCATGTAAGGACTGGTTGACAAACAAGGTTGACCGTTCCGTAACAGGTAAGGTTGCACGTCAGCAGACATGTGGTGAGGTGCAGTTGCCATTGGCAGACCTTGGTGCAGTTGCATTGGATTACAGAGGAAAGTCTGGTATCGCAACATCTATCGGACACGCTCCAATCGCAGCTCTTGCTGATCCAGAGGCAGGTTCAGTGCTTGCAATCGCAGAGGCATTGACAAACATCGTATTCGCTCCACTTGCAGAAGGTTTGGATAGCGTATCGTTGAGTGCAAACTGGATGTGGCCATGTAAGAACCCAGGTGAGGATGCAAGATTGTACAAGGCAGTTAACGCTGCCAGTGATTTCGCTTGCTCACTAGGCATCAATATTCCAACAGGAAAAGATTCATTGTCAATGACTCAGAAGTATGGCAATGAGAAAGTATATTCTCCAGGTACAGTAATTATCTCAGCTGGTGCAGAGGTTTCTGACGTAAGAGGCATCGTAACTCCAGTTATCGCTAACGTACCAGGTTCAGCAGTTTACTACATCGATTTCTCATTCGACGAGTTGAAGCTTGGTGGATCTGCATTGTTCGCATCATTGAACAAGGTCGGAAAAGAGGTTCCTTGTGTTACAGACACAGAGTACTTCATGGACGCATTCAACACAGTTCAGGAGATGCTTAAGGCAGGTATCGTAGTTGCAGGACACGATATCTCTGAAGGTGGTATGTTGACTGCCCTACTTGAGATGTGTTTCGCTAACTCAGAGGGTGGTTTGAACGTCGACTTGAACGGTGTAGGTGATGATATCTTGAAGGTATTGTTCGCTGAGAACCCAGGAGTTTTGGTACAGGTTTCAGACTGTGCTTTGGCAGAGAAGATGATGAAGGAGGCTGGTGTTGGTTTCGCTAAGATCGCAACTCCAATCGAGGACAGAGTCGTAAGAGTAGCTAAGGATAAGTTCAAGCACGACTTCCAAATTGACGCTCTTCGCGACGTTTGGTTCAAGTCTTCTTACCTATTGGATAGAAAGCAGAGTGGTGAGGTTTGTGCTAAGAAGCGTTACGAGAACTACAAGAACCAGCCATTGAGATTCAAGTTCAACGCTGACTTCTCTGGTAAGCTTTCTAAGCTTGGCATCACAGCTGATCGTACAGCTCCATCAGGAATCAAAGCAGCTATCATCCGTGAGAAGGGAACAAACGGAGACCGTGAGATGGCATACTCAATGTATTTGGCTGGCTTCGACGTGAAGGATGTCCACATGACAGACTTGGCATCAGGTCGTGAGACATTGGATGATGTTAACTTGATCGTCTTCTGTGGTGGATTCTCTAACTCAGACGTTCTTGGTTCAGCTAAGGGTTGGGCAGGAGGATTCCTATACAACGAGAAGGCAAAGGCAGCTCTTGACCGCTACTACGCACGTCCTGACACACTTTCACTAGGTGTCTGCAACGGATGTCAGTTGATGGTTGAGCTTGGTCTTGTTTATCCAAACCACGAGCAGAAGCCACGTATGCTACACAACGACTCTCACAAGTTTGAGTCATCATTCGTAGCGTTGACAATTCCTCAGAACGAGTCAGTAATGTTCAAGTCACTTTCTGGATCTAACCTAGGTATCTGGGTTGCTCACGGAGAAGGAAAGTTTGATCTACCATACGCAGAGACAGAGTACAAGATCGTAGGTAAGTATGTATACGATGGTTATCCAGCTAACCCTAACGGATCTAAGTACGCTACAGCAGCTATCGCATCTGCAGACGGACGCCACTTGGCAATGATGCCACACTTGGAGCGTGCAATCTTCCCATGGCAGTGGGCACACTATCCATTGAACAGAAAGCAGACTGACGAGGTCACTCCATGGATCGAGGCATTCGTAAATGCAAGAAAGTGGATCGAGCAGAATAAGAAGTAATTTCGTTCTGTAATATACATTGAAGAGGGTGTATCAAAACTAAGAAAGTTGCGATATCCCCTCTTTTTAACTCTCTGAGACTTGAATGGATTTTTGAAAAGCGGAGAAATCAAAATTTGACTTAAATATTCGATTCTCACGAGTTGAAATTTTCATAAAAGA
>JAZUGF010000014.1:0-8140 GCA_045641065.1 Paludibacteraceae bacterium
TAGTTCAATACATACTTTCATAGTTCAATACATACTTTTGTAGTTCAATACATACTTTTGTAGTTCAATACATACTTTTGTAGTTTAATACATACTTTTGCAGTTCAATACATACTTTCATAGTTCAATACATATTTTCATAGTTTAATACATACTTTCGTGGTCTAATACATACTTTGTAGTTCAATACATACTTTTGTAATCTAATACATACTTTAGGATGCCGGCAAGAGAGAGGGGGGAAGATCAGATAAATGTAGCCGTCTGCTGAAATAGAATCAATCATGAAATGTGACATTTTTGGTAAATAGAAATAAGTATTATCCAAAAAACCATAGGAATACTTACCAAAAAAGTAACAGAAACGTAACAAAAAATTAAACACATAAGTAACTGAATTTTAATAACATATAAAACAATTGTGGAAAGCATTACCAAATTTGTCACAATTAGTAGAAAGTATATTTTATTAAATATCAATGAAATAACTCTAAAGAATTAGGAAAATGTAACAGGAAAACTAGAAAAGTGACAATTTTGGTAATAAGAACGATAGATTACCCTATTGCAAGGTATAATGTTACCAAAAATGTCACACTTAGAAAAATGTGATAATTTCTATATTGTTAAAAATCAAATATATATGAGTATTGCAAAAACAAGCATTACCAAAAATGTCACACTTGTTACCAAAAATGTCACAGATAAATGCCGTTTTGTTACCAAAAATGTCACATTAGTTTACCAAAAATGTCACACTTGTTACCAAAAATGTCACAGATAGAACAAAAAAGACACTTGTAAAATATTGATTTATAATAAAATAAATTGTCTTTTTTTTTTCGGATATGTATATTAATATTTTTAAATAATAACAATTAATTATCTTGATAGAGATTGATTTTGTAAAGTAAAGGAATAGAAAAGTGAGCGAGGGAGAAAGAAATCAAAAATATAAGCTTCTCATCTGTCCCAATAGTGACAAATTTGGTAAAAATAAGAATTGAAAAAATGACAAATTTGGTAAAATTTTATATTTTTGCAAAAAAAAAAAGATATGGAGCCAGAAAAAGAAAATAAAAGCTTGCCCGAGACTCCCATAATATATCAGTCTTGGTCCTTGACGAAAGTAAAGTATAGTTTTACTAAAATTGAGAAACATATTTTTCTAAAGGTTATTGATATAGCCCAAAAATATGTCAAGAAAGAAATGTTAGGAAAAAGATGTAGTGTCGAAATGATAACTGAGGGCTCTCATACATATCCTGAAATAACATTCCCTATAAAAGATCTGGTAAAAAATAACTCATGTAATTATAAGCATATTTGTGAAAGCATAGAGAGCCTGGGAGGTAAATCTTTTGGGTTACCCATTGACAGTAAGAGCAAATGGGATTTTGACCAGGTTTTTATGTTTCAGAGAGTAAGGGCAAGTAAAGAGAAAGGACTTGCAAGAATTGAAATGACTGACGCTTTCTGGAAGGCATTCTTAAACATGGAAGTTTACAAAATGTTGGACTCTAACGTGGTTTACAGATTCAACAGTGTATTTACTAGTAGAATGTATGATTTTTTAGTCGGAACTCAAAGAGGAAAGGTCTTAGTCTATAAAATCAAAAATCTGCAAGGATTGTTTTGTTTGGAGAATACTTATACTCCAAGTCAATTCATCAAGAGAGTTATTGACGTAGCACAAAAAGAAATGAAAGAAATGGACTTGTGTCCCTTTTATTTTGAATACGAAATAACAAAAAATGGAAGAAGTCTAGATAACATACAATTTAATGTAATATACAAGGCAGGCTTTTATGACGAAGACCAATCCGTCATAGTAGAACCCGAAAATAAGGCTGAGACAATTGAGGTATTGGATAAATCAATAATAGGTGTTGTTAATCTATTATTTGATGAGGATTTGGAAAATTCAAGCATAACTCCAAAACTTATAAAAGCTCAGAATTTGATTGGAGAAAAGGCATTGAAAAAGGAGATCGCCAAAATATGGAATAAGATAGAAGCAATGGTAGAATCTGGCACTAAATGCAATAGTTTGGCATATTTATCACGCAGTTTGGACAATATTGCAAAAGATGCTTTGAAAAGTGGCGATAATAATGTTGAAGTGATAGAAAATAAGAAGGATTCTAAGAAAAGTGAGAAAGCTAATGATTCGGAAATTTTAGATTATTCTTATTTTGAGAAGAAAGCCCGACTATCAGGAATCTCTGTAGAAGAATGTTTGAGAATGTCTAATGCAGAAGAAATAGAAGAAAGGAAATACAGAATAACAGACAAATAAATGAGATAATTATGGCAAAGAAGAGTCCGACCGAATACGTAGACTACAATCAGATTCCTAATGATCTCCCGTTGGAAAGAGATATTCTTGGATCCATATTGGTCAATCCAAGATGTATGGGGGAGATTGGACCAATCTTGACGGAAAATATGTTCTATGATCGCTTTAACGAAGCGATATACCGAGTATGTCGAGGTCTCGATGCGGAAGGTAAGAATATTGATTTGTTCACTGTCGCAGAAGGATTAAAGAAAAACGAAGTAAAAGAAATAGAAGGTAAAGATGTTATCCAATATCTTATTTTCTTGACGGAACAGTGTGTGAGTCCAGCAAATGTGTTTGAACATTCCATGATTCTTCGTTCTCTTTACAAGAGACGGGAAATGATAAGGATTGGCTATGAGTTTCAGAGTATGGGATATGACAAGAGTGTCGATCTTTCCGATATACTGCAAAAAGCGGAGTCTGATCTCTATTCCATTTCCGTGGAGGACAATAGGCAGACCGTTTCAAGAATGGACAATATCATGGAGGACGTGATGATGAGAATCCACGACGCTTCTATGAATGGTGGAATTGCCGGGCTTGAATGTGGACTTGTGTCACTTGACAATGTGACGGGAGGGTGGAGAAAAAGTCATTTGATAATAGTGGCTGCACGTCCAGCTATGGGTAAGACCGCTTTTCTTTTGTCTATGGCAAAAAATATGGCGGACAAAGGACATCCTGTGTTAATTTTCTCCTTGGAAATGAGCAAGAATGATCTTGGAGAGAGACTTTTGTCTATGGCTTCGGAAATTTCCGTCAGCAAAATAAATGGTCAGCAGGGAGATATTAGCCAATTAGATAAAATCATCCTCCAAAGACAATCCGATATATTGGCTAAGGATCCTCTGTTTATTGACGATGCTTCTAATCTGACCATTTACGAGATAGCATCTAAAGCAAGACAGATGAAGAGAGAACAGAATATTGAGTGTATTATGATAGACTACCTTCAGCTTATGAAAGCGAATGGAAAATACAATACCAGGGAGCAGGAGGTTAGTTCGATAAGTAGGGCACTCAAACAACTAGCAAAGGAACTTGATGTTCCTGTGATCGCATTGTCTCAGCTTAACAGAGGAGTGGAGGCACGAAGCGGAGAAAACAAAAAGCCTGTGCTTTCAGACTTGCGTGAGTCTGGTTCCATAGAGCAGGATGCCGATATGGTGCTGCTACTTCATCGTCCGGAATATTACGGCATTGAAATGGATGAAAATGGAGACAGCACAAAGGGGAAAGCGGAGGTTATCATCGCAAAAAACAGAAGTGGAGCTACAAGAACATTGAAGATGAAGTTCCAAGCCGAATATACCAAATTTGTTGATGATATCTAATGCGAATTTACTTGTGTAAAATAGTGATTTTTCGTACCTTTGTAAGGTATTTTTAACGGTAAAAGAGAGAGGGGAAGAGTTTCAATTTGGGAAATGTGCCAAATGTTTAGGTCCGGGAACTCGAACCTTAGATTAAAATAAAGAAAGTTTACGTTTAATGTTTAATTTTGCAATTTGTATGCTGAAAGGCATCAAATTCAAGAAAAAAAATTAAAAAAATATGAGATTAAAAATTGCAAAGCGAGTATTCTCAGCAGTTATAGTCCTTACTGCATCCCTCGCTCAGTTTACATCTTGCGATTCCAGGGAGGATTGGTTCGCAAAAGAAGGAGAAGGTGCTACGTTCATCATCAAATCTTGCAAGACTGCTTGTAAGGATTTTGACACTGATGAAAATAAGTACGAGTATAGAAATGACACTGTTCACAGTGACAACAGTCGTGTCGTCGAGATCAATCTGAGACTTGATGAAATTAAGTGGTATGATGATCGATATTATCCTGGTGCTTCTTATAACAGTGAACTCTTAAATCTTGATGTGGAGGGATTAGGACAGAAGGTTAGCAAATCTCAATATTCAGATAGGGATGTTACAACCGACCGAGAGAAGCCATATTTTGCACTTGATTATAAAGGTAGATTTAGATTTTTTGGTAGTAGTGAAAGTAATTTTCCAACCACAAGTAACGATACAACAAAAGCCCCTGTACTGAACACCGCACACATGATTGTGAGGGTTGAGGACGTGTTCCGAAACGAGTATTATTGCCATGTGAAGATTAACTGTTTGGGTGACATGGCTCCAATTCCAGTAATGGAGGTGAAGGATGTGGACGGAAAACCTATGGAGAAGGTATTCAATCTAAGTAAAAGCCATGACAAGGATGGAAGCGTGGTGAAGTATGAGTACTGTATTGACGGAGAAGTGGTGGGGTATCTCCTTCCAACATTCGATTGCGATCCAGATGGCTATCCTGCTGGCAAAGGAGCGTATGGAGGAACATATATCACAGCCACAGAACTTAGTGAGGTGAAGCACGCGTTCCAAACGGAGGGTGAGCATATTGTCTTTTACAGATGTATGGACAATCTTGGATTGTGGAGTTTGTGGGCTTATAAAATAGTAACAATATAAAAAAATAAATCGATGAAACTAAAAAAATATTTATCAGCTTTAGTATTGGCATTCATTCCAATACTAGCATTTGCAGATTCTGAAGCAAAATATGAAAATGTAGATGGTTGTACTTGGCATTATACAACAAGTGACTCCTATGGAGAAATAAAGTTTCCGAAGAATCTGAAGTGCATTCCCCTTAGTGCAAACCAGACATACATCACACCTAATACAAATGTAAGTATAACGAGAAGTTCTTTTAATGTTTATGCCTATAAACCAGGAGGTGGAGCAAACGATGTTTTGGGATATGATCTTAATGAGAAACTATATTTCTTTGTTCAGACTCTGCCTGACGGAGCAGAAGAGGGACCTTTTGAATATAATCAATTTAAGGATAAAAGAGGACAAAAGGTAGATTTCAATACAGGTCGATATAGACAAGAGGAAAGTTCCATGGATCAAAAAATAGCCTCTAAATCCCAAACGGTCACTTACGAAGGGTTGAATAATTCTTATGAATTTAAAAAGAGTAAGAAATTAGAACAACTTGGAGCTTCATCCATTAACATCAGATTCCAGGTCGTATCTTGGATTAACGTACGAAGAGGATATGGTGATGATGATAGCAAGCATAGAGTAGATAGATCACATACTATAGCCGGAAACTCAGCTAACATCACATTCTATGTATGTAAGCCAGGTGAAATAGGTCTTAACAAAATGACACCCAAGATAGAGGAGGAGGATGGTATAGCCAAGTATTGTGTTTATCCTAAACCTCTAAGGTCATCCGATGATTACGTTATGCAGATTACCAATATGCAAAGCCCAGGATACTACGATAGGGATTTGTATTTCTCTTGGAATTTGTACAACAATGACAAATCTCATGTAAGCCATTGCTATAGACCAGTTCCTTTGGGTTCGGCAGATCATGTACTAGACGTATTCGCAAATTTTAAATATTCTGATTTTGGAGACTACAAGGTAGGGGATAAATACTATCTTACACGTACCTTTAGTTTTTCCAACCAATATAAAAACGAGTTGAATTGTGAAACGCCAGCTCTAACATTAGAAATCGTTCCGGAAGCGTTTCTTTCCCAGAAAGGTTCTTCATCTGAAAATGTCTGCCCCAAAAATGAGGATCAGGATTTTTATGGAACAACCGAATATCAATCTTCTGATTGGTTGACTCTGAAGGGAGAGGAAATCAAGTTCATGGACAGTGACAACACTATTGTATCTATAGAAGACGCAATGCGTGACGCATACGGCATCAAATACGGATGGGAATATTCTACTGACAAGGAAAACTGGATTCCACTAAAAGACCAGATTGGAGTGGATTTTGGAGACATTGCTCCAAACGGAGAAAACAATTTTATCCGTAATTTCTTGACAGTTCCGTCAGTAAAAGAATATGACCTTTTGGTTCCAAACAACATGTTCGCTGACGGCAAGACTCGTTATTTCCGCCAGGTGGTGACTTTGACTAATTTCCAGAATCGAAAGATTGTCTCTGAGAAATTGCATGAGGTCGTCCCTTACTATGTCATAGAGAAGAAAGACTTTGAGGTCAAGCCATTGGAAACAATATGTGCGGACGGAACATCGCAGGAAGTGATGTTGAATGTGAATTTTATCTATGCGGAAAGCTCGTCAACGCTTGCCGGATATAAATGGGTTTCTGATAACGGAGGAGCGTTCCAATATGACTGTGAGTTTTTAGGACAAAAGGAAGAGTACAAGGATATAAATCTGAGTGCGACATACAATGTTTTTGCCGATGAAGCTAATAAATACGACGCTAAGATCACAGTGACTGACGGATGTGGAACTGAGGTGGATTTGCAGGGGTCTTTAACAATTGAGGAGCAGCCAAAGATTGATCCAACCAAGGTAATCTGCACAAACGCAACATACGAGTACAACGAGTTGCAGAACCAGGTTGAAGTTACCATACCCGAAGGAGTGGTCGGCGACCTAATCGTTGACAAAAGCGACGAGAACTATTCTACAAGCAAATATGAGTACAGCACAGACGGTATACTTTATTCTAAACTTCCAAGCCGAGGCACGGATGTGATGCTTACTACCGAAAGTGAGAAGAAATACTCTCTCAGAAAGACTAACCTCAGAGGCATCCAGTGCGTAAGCGAAACTCTGACAGTGTTGGTCAAGAAGGTTGGTGCAATTGCAGGCAATCAACTAGACAAAGACACCATCTATGTCTGCAAAAATGAAGGAAATCCGCTTGTCACAGCTGGAAAGGCTAATGGAGGATTTGGCGACGGTGCTTCTATGTCGTATTCTTGGATCTACAGCTACGATGACAAGACATACGCTTCAATGTTGGATGCCAGTGACAAAGTGTTGAGTGACGCTAGACTTGCTGCAGGAGCGTGGAACCATGTTGTGGACAAGAAGGTGTATATCAAGAGAATCGCCACAAGCAAGAAGGGAACAGGAGTGATGTCCGACACCAGCGATGCTGTGGTGGTCATTCCATATTCTGATCCTGTAGTCTCGTTGGCTGTCGACACAAACTATATCTGCTATGGAGAGAAGGTGACGCTTAACGGAAGCGTGGACGCAAATTTCCAAAAGCAGTTGGATAAGACAAATACAGATGTCAACTACATCTATATGGGAGGAAAACAAACCCTAAACACAACTCCATCCCTCGCTCCTTACTCAATCACAATCACAAAAGACACGATTGTATCAATGAACGTGGAGTTCTGTGGAAAGACTGTCTCTAGCAAGGGAGTAACAGTCACAAGCGGAAACAATCTAAAACCTAGAATGGCGAATGGTGCATGTAGAGTGAGGGGAAAGAAGATGAAGGTGTCCGTGAACGGAGTCAATGCCGACTACACATACAAGATCAACGGGGAGGAAGGAACTTCGGCAGAGGTGAGCATCCCTAAATCTGGTGGCTTCACATACGATGTGACTGTAAGCGACTCTAAATGTGAAAAGACATTCACAGAGGAAGTGAAGGATGGAGACTTGAAGGATTCGTTGAGACATTTTGAGTTGGCTGTGAATGGATCCAAGCTTTCTGAAGGTCAGATGATATGTGCAGGAACATCGCTCACTATTGCGAATATTGACCAGGAGAAGATAGACAACATCGCCAATAACTACACATGGTATTTGGACGGAAAATCGCAAGCTTACAGCAATAGCGATGCCAAGAGTTTCAATCTTCCGACTCCTGGAAAGACATACACTATCATGCGTAAGAGCGAAGAGATTGAAGGAGGAGAGACATGCCAGTCCATCCTAGACTCAATCTCAGTGACGACATACGATAATATCAGCGGTGCCACATTG
>JAZUGF010000015.1:0-17937 GCA_045641065.1 Paludibacteraceae bacterium
GAGGGTGTATCAAAATGTAAAACCAAGTTTTTCGAGCTTACATTTTGTCACTTTTTATATGAATAAAGCCGTTTCAGAACTTAAAAATTACAGTTAAGTCTCTGAAACGACTATATTTTTGGCGAAATTAAAAATCAACTTACATTTTGATAGTTTGATTTTTTATAAATTGAGTTTTGATACACCCTCATTTATAAAAAAGGTATTTTTAATACCATTTATCTTTCAAACCACCCTTTTCTTCGATAGTCTTGTTCAACGTTGTCAAATTTAGATCATCGTAAGAGCCAGATGTGTAGAATCCATGACCATCTTTGTCATAGTAGCAAACCTCTACGTACAAACCATAGTTCTCTAGGAACTCTGTCTCAAGGTTCTTAACAAGCTTTCTACCATGGATAGAGATATCGATACTTGTCTTCTCTGGATCCTGGATACGTACCTGGGCAATAGTTTTTGTTCTGTCTACTGGTGTTTTAGAAGACTCTTCCATCATTGCCTTAGGGAAAATACACAACTGCAAGTAAGGGAACTTCTCGTTGAACTCCTTCATAAGAGTCTCAACTTTCTTCTGTCCAGTAACCGAAATCTCAGATAATCTCTCTTTCTTCTCCTCCTCGTTGTTGAATTTCTCATTCATTGCAACGATAAAAACGCCAAAAGAATCTGGATTCCAAGCATTTCTTACATAAACGTCAAAATTGCCTTTTGATGTCTCAACCTTAACATCATTACGACGCTTCTCCTCGAAACAGTTTACATCAGATGAAACAATTATACACTTTACAGTTTCTCCCTTTGGCTTGATCTCGTTGATTCGATCAATGGCTTGTTGCAAAGATACTCCCTGATTCTCAATCAACTCTTTAATTGTCATTTTTACAGCAATTGCTGCTGTCTGAGCCTTGCTGTATTCACCCTCTCCGTTAACAGAGTATTTTGACATGTCGCGGCCATCAGCTCTCGACAATTCGATAACTTTCTGAATTAGCATAACCTAAATCCTTTATGTACAGCTCAAATATGTCATGTTACATAACTTAAGTTTAATCTAAGCTGTAAATTAATAAAAAATGTGATTTAAAATTGGATGTTGATTAAAGACTTAGCTTTAATTATTTAATCCATTTTGTTGAAACAATCGAACGAATATACTCGTTGTTGTAAGTCTTGTTGATATCTTTGTCCATCAACACTTCACCACCTCCTTTTAGGATTACATGGTCAAGATGATATGTGATCTCAATTGAAGAGTAACCATGTTTATCTCCATACTCAGTAACCTTGTTTGGCAAAGAAAGAGTCTTCACCTTCTCTCCTGTTCTTGTGTTAACTGACTTCAATGTGTTTATACCATCTGTAGTATAATGCACCTCTAATTTTGTGTAGCTCATAATATTAAATCTTTAAGTAAGACATTTTTATTTTACTTTTCCAGCTGCAGAAATAGTCATGCTGTTGTCAGACAAACCGCTATCATCTGGCTTAGCCACCTGCACTGTGATACCAAACTCTTCCATGATTTTCTTCTCGAAGTTGCCAACCTGCATGTTACCGTTGACTTTCACCTCACCACCCTTCTTGCCTTCTGCACGAAGTGATGCCAATGTTGCTTCTGGATCTGCAAAACGCTTTCCGTTGTAAACTCTTAGTGTAGCTCCGTAAGCTTCCTTAAAATCCTTGCACAAGCTCTTTACTTTCTTGTTGCCTGAAAATGTAATATCTGCCATAATATTAAACCTTTAGTTAATAAATAGTTTAGATTTGAAAACTTAACTTCAAAATTTCTTTGTGAATTATTGTTGTTTCGTTTCTGTTCGCAAATATCAAGAATAGAATGATTAGGAAAAATTCCAAATCATTCCATTTCACAACATTTTACTAAAAAAATGCATTATTTTCTATTTCCTAACCCTTTCATGTACAGACAACAATGTTGTAAAGCAGAATTACCTAAACTTATATTCTGACCATTTATAAAATTTGTTTTTGTACTCTATAATTGAATCAACTGAGATTTCGATTTCACTTTGTATTGAATTTAAAACAGAGTTAAGTGAATCAAATATCGTCGAAGACATACTTTTATCTATATAATAGGATTTAGTATAAGATGGCAATTGAGACGACAACTCTAAACTCTGTCGATAATAATTAAGGTTTTCTTCAAATACGATGAAATATTCGGCATACTCTTCTTTTGACCAATCAGATTGCACAACACTACGATAAAAATCCCATACATTCTTATTATTCAGATTCACACATCTCAATTCATATAGCTCGACATATTCAGGATTTTCCTTCAATTTGTCATATGTGATCCTTATTTCCTCACACTTCAAATTCGCATCTTTTCTTAACTTCTCTTTCTTTTTATCATCGAAAACAGAATCATTTTTTAATTCAGTTTCTTTCTTAATTGAATCGAAAATATTTGATTGATCTTCATGTCGAGAATTACGATTCGAATACAAATATATGGCAATAGCTAAAGAAACAAGTATAAATAATAAAAGAGCAATGCCAAATCCCCACGTCTTCTTGGATGATTCTATAAAAGCAGTTTGCAACTGATAAACATTCTGATATCTGTCGGAAGGGGTTTCTTTTTGGCATTTTTCTGCCACATCTCTATATTTATTAGGAAATATCTCACTCAACAATATTCCCAAAGAATAAATATCAGATCGTACATCTATAATTGTATTAAGCGATTTCTGTTCAGGCGACATATATTTATATGTGCCTGCAGGTTGTTTCAATATTGCAAAAGAATCAGCATCAGCACAACCCAAATCAATCAATTTCACATTATCGCCATTGCGAGTAATTAAAATATTGGATGGTTTAAGGTCTCGGTGAATGATTTGACGTGAATGTATATTAGCTACTGCATTAAGAATTTGCAAAAAGATCCGTTTCTTTTCCTGTTCCGACGGGGATGTTTTCAACCACTTGTCCAAAGTAATACCGTCGACATACTCCATTACTATACACTGCCCTATCTCATCTACTGTCTCATAACTGAATACTCGGACAATATTTGGATGGTCAAATTGCAATGTTAATTCAAACTCTTTCTTTAAGATATCTCTTGATGACGAATATTGAAATTCGCGAGTCAGACACTTTAAAATAAAATTTCGGCCATAGCGTTGTGCTTTATACAATACACTATGGCTATTTTGATAAAGTTTACTGATATTTGAGAATACAGCATAACAATTATCAAAAATACTCCCTATTGGACCAGATGTAGAATCTTCTTTCAAATAAATAATATATGAATCAACCTCACAAATATAAATAATATCCTTATTAACATACAATAATATATAAAGGAATTTATATACGAGTTGTCCAACACACGCTTTTTCTTTATACGCTCGCCCAACAGGTTCAATATTTGTTATTTGTGAAGATAGTAAGCTCCAAAATTTTCAAACATTAGACCTAAACTGTTTTAATTTTTAACAACAACTAAAAATCATTATAATTGTAACTCACTATGATATAACAAGGAAAATTGGAAAATTTAGACATATGGAATGCAATGGAAGAGTTTGGAATAAATTGGAATTGCAAATTAAATGCATTTATATTTTTTTTGCAATAAATAAAAAATAGCATGAAACTAGAGGAACAAATAGAGGAGTTGAAAAAACAGGTGGAAAAGGTTGCATATAGAAAACCGAGTACACCTAACGATTTTGAATATTTGTCAGAGGTAATCTTGAAAAAGACTCGTGAAAACATTAGTAAAACAACACTAATGCGTATATGGTCGTATATTAAAGAGAATTCACAAACAAGAATTTCTACACTTAATATTCTTTCAAGATATTTGAATTTTCGTGATTTTGAAGCATTCCAGGAGTTTCTAGAAAATAACAATGAAGAGTCACAACAAGTTTTGAATCCATTAATCAGAACTGATCAATTAAAGATTGGTCAATGTATTGAAATAAAGTGGAATCCTAATAAAAGAATGGTTGTGGAATACAAACGTAAGGATTTGTTTGAAGTAAAAATTTCAGAAAATTCAAAAGTGAAAATCGGTTCTACATTCACATGTACGCAAATTATACAAGGACAACCTCTTCATATCTTCGATTTGACCTACAAAGATGAATTTTTCGACTGTTACGTTATCGGTCAAAACCATGGCATCACTGATATGCATATCTTTGATGAACAAATATAGGATTATTGCGATTTCAACACATGCTGGAGGAATCAGCAAATGGATTTATTAGGACTAAAAAATCATGACAATTCAAGAATTCAATAAAAGATTGTCGTTAGTGTTTGACGACAGTACAGAAACCGTCGTTTGGAAAAACTACGTTGATTATTCTATTTGAGATTATCAAGATGAAAACCAGTAGATTAATGATAATATGGGACAGTCATAATGATTGTCCTTAAAATTTCTAATATTTGTTGTAGAACCTTGAAAAATCCTAAAAATAAGATATGGAAAACTTGTTTAAATTATATAAAACCAATTGTAAATCTGGCAATGAGGTTGAGATGCGAGCATTGATTAAGGAGATGCTTGCCGACGTGGATTTGAAGATCGACGTCGATTTTATCGGCAACATCTACATCACAAAGGGACAAGCCGAATCCTACCCTTGCGTCGCAGCTCATATAGATGAAGTCCACTTGCCCTGCCAACGAAACATCATCGAGGCAGGTGGTGTTATTATCGCCGTAAATGAGAAGGGCGAACAAGTGGGAACTGGAGCCGACGACAAAAACGGCATCTGGATTATCCAGCGTCTTCTTCATGAAATGCCTGTACTCAAAGCTATTTTCTTTGTTGAAGAGGAGAAGAAAGGTGATATAAGTGGGTGTCGAGGAGCCCACGTCGCAAATCTTGAATTCTTTAATGATTGCCGCTATGTGCTAGAATGCGACAGAAAAGGAGCAAGCGACCTTATCATACAAGGAAAAGATGTTCCATTGTGCGACGCGGATTTCATTCCACAAAACATTCTCGACAAATACCATTACCAACCAACAAATGGTGGCAAAACAGACGTTGTTGAACTAAAAATACGAGGTCTGCAAATTCCAGTTTGCAATATCAGTTGCGGCTATTACAACGCTCACCATGAAAATGAGTACACCAAGTGGGATGAGCTTCTGAATTGTTTAAATTTCGTCAGAGAGATCATTAAGAATTTGGGTTGTTAAGGGCTAAACAAAACATAAATTTATTTAACATGGATATCCAAGAATTTAAAAGGAAGCTATCTCTTGTATTCGACGACAACACACAAACCGTCGTTTGGAAAAATTATGTAGACTACACTATCTGGGCGATTATCTTAATAAGCACAGTCGCTATATTTCTCTCAACATATAATGAGATAGTTGAGGAATATGGCTTTATCTTAAATATCATAGATGTAATCACAACAATCATTTTCACTGTCGAAGTCTCTCTTCGCATTTGGACTATCGATATTCTTGAACCCAAATACAGCGGTTTCTGGGGACGTGTGAAGTATTGTCTTTCGTTCTATGGACTAATCGACTTCATCTCCACATACTCTTATTACATCAATTTCTTCATTCCGTTGCCTGTGACAGCATTGAAGGCAATACGTGTGGCGAGACTGCTTCGTATTTTCCGTTTTATGAGATCATTCCGTCTTCTTACCACTGCTATCGGCACTAAGGGAAAGGAATTGCTTGTCTCTTTACAATTCTTGGTAATCATCACAATCATTCTTTCTTTCATATTATTCTTCGCTGAGCATGAGGCTCAACCTGATGTTTATGACAACGGTATGACACCTGTGCTTTGGGCATTTATGCAGTATATCGGCGACCCAGGTGGTTTTGGCGACTACCCTCCTGTAACTGTCATAGGCCGTATTATCGCTTGTGTCATCGGTATTCTTGGAATCGCTATTTTTGCCGTGCCAGCCGGTTTGATCGGTGCTGGATTTACTGAGGCTATGGAGGATGAAGAAAAGAATATCAAGACTAAAGAAAACATTGATAAATTACATCTTGCCTTTGAAAGAAAACTTGATAGATTTACTCGATTCCAGACTGCTCCACAGATTGTCTCAGTGGCTGACATTCAAGCTCGTCTGCGTATGAATTTGGATGACATTTTCGACGCCATAAACAATTCCAACAAATTCAGACTTGTGAATCTTGCAAGCACCAGAACTATAGATGAGAAAGCTGACGATAAACTTGCGGTTGAGCATTTTCCATTGAATCGCGACTACGGTTATTTCATCGACCGTGGATCTAATGTCACTATTGTTTCACCTGCAAGTATGGTAGACCCTGGATTCTATCATTTCGCTTATTATTTGGCTAAAATCGCTGGTTTCAACTATGTAAGTCGTGAACTTGGTGAATTACGACCATATAAATCATATTATTTGCCAGCCGACGATATCAAGGAAACGACTGAGTTTAAGTCTTACATGACCGACCTAAATCAGTTGGCTAACAAAGAAGGTCATTGGTTGATCACTCTTTTGGTGGCAAGTGGAGCAAACGAACCAGCCTATCCTGAACAAGTACATTTCTGCTATGGAGGAAAGAAAGGTGATGAGACTTATGATGATCCAAATATCACTATCCACGACGTTCCTCTATTTGAGCAGATGTATCAGGAGATGGTGAATCGCTTGAGTTCAGAATTCAATATCCACTGCGACAAGCAACGTTACCATGACTCTTCAAACCCTAAAGTATTTGCCAGACATTTGGACAACAAGGATAAAGTAAACAGTTTCTATGTACGTGTTGCTTGGAGTGAATGTCTATGGAATCCTGCTCACGTCCAGATTTCTAAAGTCATGGGAGAAGTATTCAATAAATATTTCGACGGAGACAAAGAAATGGCAAACTCTCCAGATTTGAAAGTCAAAGATATTGGTTACGACGGATATGATGAATAAATTAGCTTAGAGTTTAGAGCTTAGAGAAAAGACGTAGAGACGGGGTACAGCCCCGTCTTTCTTTATGTCATGCCTCGTCTCTACAAAAATCCGCATTTAGCATTCCACATTCCTCATTTAGCATATAATTAGCGTCTGTTGGGCAACTCCTATATAACAATCTTCTTTATTTCAAAAATTATCATTAAATTTGCATTGAATTAAGTTTAGTCAATTTTGATTAGACACAGTATAAAAACAAAATAAACAGTTACAAAACATGGGCAAATTCATTGATTTGCGATGCGATTTCGGGTTCAAATATTGCATGTCCGACCCGATAATCATGAGGTCTTTTCTAAATGCAATTTTAGATGGAGATGAGGACAAAATCACAAAAGTGAGGTTTCAGAATGTGGAGATGCCAGCTACTCTAAAAGAGAGACGAGGCGTGACATTCGATCTTTACTGCACTACAAACAAAGGAGATTCCATTTTGATTGAGATGCAGAACTCCTGCCAAAAGTTTTTCAAAACCAGGGCAAACTTTTACGTCTATAAGCTTATGGACAGCAAGATCAAGAGAGGATTGTCGTGGAGAAAGATGAAAAAGGACATTCCAAAGATCATCGGAATCTTCATTATGGGGAAGACAACAGCAGGAATCGACAAGGTTGTGACCAGGACAGCGGAGTGTGATTTAGATACAGGAACGCTATTTTGGGACAGACATCGAAAATATTTTATAAATTTGCAGAAATTCAAGTTTGATGGAGGCAACTTCACACTGAAGGATATCTGGCTTTACAGTTTCAAAAATTTAGGAAGTATGGAAAATATCGACTCATCAGTATACGAAAGAGCAGACGAGGGTCTTCTCCGTTTGATCGAGAAGGCAAGAGTCGGAGCACTTTCTGCAAAAGATCAGATGCTTTATGAGGCGAGCATGAAGATGCTTGAAGATGAGGAGCCAACCTATGAAGAAGGCTTGAAAGAAGGCTTGAAAGAAGGCAGAAAGGAAGGTCGAGAAGAAGGTGCTAATGATAAGGCAATCCAGATCGCCACAGATATGAAAAGAAAGGGGCTTGATGCCGCCTTGATTCATGAACTGACTCATCTTACGCTTGAAGACATAGAGAAATTGTAGGAAGCTTAGAGCTTAGAGAAAAGACGTAGAGACGGGGTACATCCCCGTCTTTCTTTTTGTATCTCATGCCATTTTTTAGAGGGTGCATGCCCCGTATCTACAATATTCCGCATTCATCATTTCGCATTTAATTAAACAACCACGCTACACCAAAATTAATTGCGTGGTATTTGCCTAAGTTGCCTAAATTCAAATCACCAGCCAAATCCAACTGTACTCTTGGATGCACCTGACACGATACACCAAATTCTGTCATCCACACTGGATCTGCATCACGATTGAAATAATCATAGTTTTCTATGAATGCTCCCCATTTATCAGATATTGTGAAACCAAGACATAAGGCAGCGAAAACTGACGGACGTGAATTGTCTCCATCCCACTCTGCTCCGACGTTATAGCCTATTCCAAAATGATCATTAACAGAATTATCAAATAGAAGATAGATCTGTGGTGCGATGTATTGTGTGCGAAACTCCTCTTTTCCACATGGAAGTGTTAGATTACACAACAAAGCCATCTTTGGCAATGCCTTATAGCCATCGAACATCTTAACCTTTGTTCCAATCACCAATGGACAAAATCCGCCGACTTTATCATCTCCACTTTTGGCAATCCTCTCGTCGACCTGCAATCGTAGCTCGGCATAATCATTCAATCCAAAACGGAACATCGACGTGTTGATAGTAAAATTCAACTCATTTGCGTCGTCGATACTAACCTTCTCATACCCCAATCCAGTCTCCCACTGAATCTTATGATTCGGCATGATATCAGTTCCCGTCGACGCACCAGGACGGTCAGCAGAGAATTCAATCTCAGGAGCACTCTCCTGCGCATTAAGCAGCGATAAGGGAGCAATAAACAACAATAATAATCGTTTAATCATAATTTTATTTATTCTTTAATCCTTTCCTCAGCTCCTTAAGTTTAGAAATAGATTCCTCATTATCTTTAACATTTAGAGGTCGAAAAAATTCATTAATCATCTTTAGTTCTAATTTTAAAGCCTCATTCTTATCACACGCTATCCAAGAGAGATAGAATTCACAAAGTTTGTCGGAGATTTTTTCGTCATCTTCAATATCATATCCGTATACAGCCGCGATTGACAATCTCAGAGTGGAAATACTTTTGAAATTTCCATTGGAAACTCTATTCTTTCCATTGATATGTTTATTTAATCTGGTCATTATATCTTTTTTCGACGCAGATCCTACATAGACGCAATACAACGTTTCTCCATCATGCTCTATCTTCTCTAAATCTGTAAGATCATTCTTTTCTAATCCGAGTTTCTCAAGAATGAATTCTGAGTTTTCCCTATTTGCCCACCACTGATAGCAACCATATCCCAATCGGAAATTGCTTGCTTTTATCACATCGATTTTATTTGCCATATCGAAATATTTTCATTTTCAGACTCTATTATTAAAAACCATGGTTGGCCAATGTCTTGCGACATCACCCAACCATGCCAAAAAATTTAATATTCTGATTAATCGTTTACTACAATGATCTGAGTTCTGCGGTTAACCTCTGGATTATTCTCATCCAATGGCTCGCTGCTTCCCTTACCCTCGTACTGCAAACGGTCTGTTGAGATACCCTGTGAAACCAAGAAGTCAACTACTGCCTTAGCACGGTCCTCACTCAACTTCTGGTTAACCTCAGCCTTACCCTCTGCACTTGTGTGACCTACGATCTTCAACTTGACGTTCTTGTTCTCCTCCTTGTCCATCAACTTCTGTAGATCATGCAAAACAAACTTAGCGTCGTCTGTCAAATCTATCTTACCCTGCTCAAACTTTGCAGCGTTGAAATTCTTCTCGATTACCTCAAGCTCTTTCTCGATCTTAACGATTGTGACAGTGTCGACAATAACCTTCTCTACAACTTTCTCCTGAACCACGACCTTCTCATCTGAGCAGCTCTTGCCAACGAAGAATAGGATGACAGCTAAGATTGCCAAAGCAGCCAACAATGGAATCAACCACTTGTTCTTCTTATCCTGAACAGGTGGCACATATCCGTTCAAATACTCAAGTGTGTAGGAACCTTTTGTTCCAGCCTGCCAAGCCTCAAAACTTGCGATTTCAACGTCGTAAATCTTTGCGTATGATTCTAATTTAGCGAAGGAATCCTTTGTCCAGATTAAATGTGTGCTGAAAGCCACCTTTGTTCCATCTGTCAATGTAACAAAATAATTATCCTTTTTCCAGTTTTCTAATCTTTCATCATCGTTTGTAGACTCTGTAGCTGCGCACTCTTGCTCAAGCTCAGCCTCAGAATAAACCACCTTTCTGTTACCACCGATTAACTGATCTGCTGGAAATGCCTTGTTAAGATCCTCGATTGTCGACTGTGGGTACATTTTTACGTACGCGTCGACGATTCCTAATGCTGCCCACTTAATGGACTTCGCATGCACTCTAACTTTTGATGCCATAATATTATCCTTTTATTTTTATAAATTTCTTAAATCACAAGACGACCTTTCATCCATCTTATAAGAATTTGTTTACAGGGAATCAATTATAGAGACATGGAGACATCCTCCTAATTCACATATCATTGCAATGTTTGCTAATAATATCCATTTAGTCCTGTAACAATCCGAAATTATGTTATTCCTGACATCAAAAAAATTCCATTTTATTCCATTTTAGAAAAGCAGTTGATATTTTGGGTATTTTATGCTTATCAACATCGAAACCTGGAAATAATAAAAAAAATGCTGGATTGTCGAATCCAGCATTATACATACTATAGAGATGATTCCTTTGTAATAAGCTTTTCTATTGGGCGGCAGAGGCAATTCACAACCATTGATGTCAATACGCTGACTGTCATCAGAACAAGAAATATTACCAAAGGATATTTGAAGCCATAAATAAAGTCTTTGAAAAGGTAGTAACAAAACCAACTATGGATCATCCACATGTTCATAGAGTGTTGCCCTAAGAAAGCAAGAGACTTATCTATGATACTGGCTCTTTTCAAGTTCAGGAAAATAACTATGAAAGCATAGACATAGAAAGCATGGAACGCTCCTGTTCTAAACAAGACTCTAAACCCTATTATCAAAAGCAGCAGCCACAATCCGTATTTTTTGATAAATTGCCCAGTTTTACTTTCTGATATTTGAGTAATCAACTTGTGCTTTGCGGTCATGGCACCAAGATAGAAAGAAAACATCAAGTGGAAGTAAAGCAGTAGGTCATAGGCCAGATAATTATGATAGAAAAAGGCATCACCATAACGGCTAATCAAGAACGAGGTACACAAGTTCAAAAAAAACAATACAAGCAAAACGTATTTTGTCTTAAACCTGTCGGTTATAGAGAATAGCCAAGACGAGGTAACCGATAGAAGTGCATAAGGCAGCAAGAACCAGATCTCTCCATTATATGTTGCTTCAAAACCTGTAATGTTAGACATTATTGTTTGGAAAGAACCAGGTGTTCTTCCATAAACAATAAAACCGAGCATCAAGAATAAAGCCAGTATAACCCAGTAGTGAATATATAATTTTAAGATTCTGGTATATCTATTCTTATCACCTTTGCGATAAACTATATACATGCCATAACCTCCGAGTATCAGGAAAAAGGACACAGGATTGCAGGCTCTTGTAAGCAGATGTACAAATGGTATATCTCCAATTGTGATAAAATAATCACAAAGAGAAACATTTGGCATTTGGTTAAAAAGATGCAAATATAGCATGAATACTATAGCTACACCTTTTAGAATTGAAGTTTCATCTTTTGAGATCATATAATTTAGTCTAACCAATCAAAATTATCAGAAATGAGTATCTCTTCTTTTGTAACCAAATGAGTTGTCTGCATTGGAATTTTTCTCCATTGTAACTTATATTTTTCAACAAGAGAAAGAATATAGTCACTCAAGTCGTAAGTTACTAAATAATGGCATCTTAGTGCTGCAATTCTTCTGAAAATTTCTTCGTAATCGACATCGCATAAAGTGTACAGTCGCTTTCCAGCAACAGTATATGGGGGATCAATGAAGAAATCTGTTTTGTCCTTTTCTACGAGAACCAGTTTAATTCTATCTAGATTAGCCATATTTCTATAATTTATAATAACATGATGCTAAGTTATAAAAATTCTATGATAATAACGAACTATTATCTATAAAACTTATAATTTTAAGGTTATTTTCCGTCATGATGAAAAACATAGATTCCATTTTCCTTTCCCTTTCGTCATAAACATCTACCTTTTTTACATGTAAAAAAGGCAAATGTTTCACGGATTTTAGACCTTCGTTTTTGCCAATTTCTTTCATATTCACAACATGGTTTTGGCATGGATTTTACATGAACAAATGCTCAAAAGTGACAAAATAAAGTGTTAACAAATGTAAAACGACTTTTTGCCAAAATGAAGCATTTTAGACCTTTTACGATGACTTTGTACTACCACTTTTAACATGATCTTTGCAGCCGTTCCCAGTCCAATCACTATTGGAACATCTTGGAACATCACATTTGTTCCCGATTTATACCAACCTTGAATATCAACACATTACACAGCAGTTTTCAATGATGTGGCCATTACATCGCAATTATATCAACATCTATCAAGATAGACTCATGGATCTCGACCGAACCAACCGACTTTTCTATAGACATGTCATGAAGACTGAGCAAGGTCGAAAAGAATATCACGAGTTGGATTCGCTCATTCACAACAACTCATTCTTCAAGACGTACCGTACTCTCGATAAATAAGGCTTTTTTCTTTTCATAGTGATTCCCAGCCCTGTGTCTGGTTTTCTGCCAGGCATGGGGTTTTTCTTTTGACGGAAAGCCACTTTTAGGGATGCTGGTACACATTTCGGGAACAAATTAACCGACTTACATTAGGCTTAACGCTTAAAATCAGTCGGTTAGTTTATTCCGTTGTCAATCTTTTAGACATTCAAAAAACAGACTCTTCCGATCTTTTTCATCCATTCTTTATTTGCCTCATAACATTTCTCATCAGGCAAAACCCAAGCAAATTTGGCACGCGTGAAGAAATCAATTTGTGTTTGTGACGCATAACCATCTGTGAAAATGATCATTCCGTCGTAGAAATTATGATCACGTAGATAATCGAAGACGACGTGGAAATCGGTTCCTCCCCTACCCTTCACACTATTAATTTTCAACTGTTTGGCATTCTTCAGTGTTATAGGCTTAGGAGTTTGGAGTTTGCAGTCGAACTGGATGACGTCGATTTGTGACACTCCGTATCTGAACATACGTTGCATGACACCGTAGAAATTTGCCAACTCTTCGTTTGACACTGACGCACTTGTATCAACAGCAATCAGCAATCGCGTCTCCAAATCATATTTGCTTCCCATCTGCTCAAAATCAAAACGACGATTTGGACGCATACGAGTAAGATGACGTTTGCTTGAGAGAATTGAAGCACGGAATCCAGAAAGTGTCTTTCTATAATCTATTCTTGCTTTAGACGACGCAATAATCTTCTCTGTCAATTCTCCTGGAATAGAACCCCAACTATCGGAAGAATCCAATTGTCCTATAAGATCGTTGATTTTATCACTTCTCTCATCATCTTCCTCCCACAAAGCAGCTCTATCTGACATTGATCCTGGAACATCTGTATCATATCCTCCTTGGTCATCGTTTTCGTCTTCGTTTTCGTCTTCGTTTTCGTCTTCGTTTTCGTCATCGTTTTCGTCATCGTTTTCGTCTTCGTTTTCGTCTTCGTTTTCGTCTTCGTTTTCGTCATCGTTTTCGTCATCGTTTTCGTCATCGTTTTCGTCTTCGTTTTCGTCTTCGTTTTCGTTAATATTAGCCAAATACCATTCGTAGAATTGACCTTCATCCAAACCATAATCAAATGGATTAACAAAACGGTATTCTTTGAAATCGTACTGGTCATAAAGAGTCATGTCGCTTGCCGCAATCATCTTTTCATTCGGGCAATTTATTGGTCGACGCGAATATGGATGTTTAAGGAATATACGAAGCATTTCCGTTTTCATTAACTCCTCAAACTGATTATCATTCAACTGATTGATAAATTCAGAATTGTATTCAATTCTTCCCTGTCCACAACGAATTGCACAATTCATGTATTGATTTTCCTTCAATTCATTTATACAATAGACGGCAAAAAAAGCCGGCTCACGGAGATACCACATATCCGCAAGCTGTTTGAATCTATCTATTGTATTGGAATTATAAATCATATTTGAATCGCTATCAATTCGTAGGGGCAGGTTTCAAACCTGCCCGTTATTTGTCCTTTAAATCTCCGCAATAAAATTCTGAATCTTCATAAATAATTCCGGCATCTCCTCCATGATTATCATCACCGAATTTGGATAATTTCCTCCACCAAACAATGATGACCAATGTGCGAATACCTCTTTCTTTCCGTCCTTCTCTAGCATGTCAAGATAAGCAGGAAGACTCTTCTTTACCTTCTCTTTATCCTTAGCCTCTGTCAATTGCGTCTCCATAAATCTGAAAATCGACTCATTGACAACAGATAATTCATGTAATTTCAATGATTTGAGAGCTTTCTCATTCTTCTTATAATTTAAGAGAATATCTTTAGCCGACGGTAGTGCTGTTTTGCTGATGAAGTCAAAAAACATAGCACCTGCTTGATTTCCAACAATTCCAGAAATCAGCTTCTTATATATTCCGTCAACATTATCCACTCCACTTATCAAATCACTCACACGTTTCCATCCACGTCGATCTGGAGTCTTTTCCAATCCATTATCCAAATCTACAGCTGCACCATCAAGCTGCTCAGAATGTTCCTGAATAAAGTTTATAACCCTTTCGTCGACTTTATTCTCTGCCGCCCACAATAGCCATTCAGATGGAGTTGGGCGGAAATTATAAATATTGAAACGTGAAACTAATGCTGGATCAAGATCAGTCAACTGATACTCTTCTCCCGCGTTGACAGCAGAAATAATACGGCTACCATCAGGTAATTCTTTACCAGCCAACTTCTTATTCAATGCCAAATCCATAATCGTCTGCAACACCTCCGGACGAGCACGATTCAACTCATCAAGGAATAGCACAATCGGTTTTCCATCAGTAGGGAACCAATATGGAGGCATAAATTCTGTGTTTCCTGTCGTCTCATTCTTAGATGGCAAACCAATTAAATCACCTGGATCACTCATCTGACCAAGGAAAAGCGACACCACTTTCATGCCTTTTGATGCAAAATATTTTGTAAGTATTTCCGACTTACCTATTCCATGTTTGCCTGAAAGCATAATATTTTGATCTGCGGGAGTAAGTTCAAGCAGTTGAAGAAGCTCTTTTGAATTAACGGATATTGCCATGATTCAATAATTATTGTAAGTATACGGTACTATTTTTCGTCAGGTTTAATCTCTAATTCGTATTGTTTAATCAATTTTGCACACCACCACAACGGAATGATGCCGAATAATCCGAATGAGCAATCAACCAATGTCCAGAAGAATGGAATTTCACGGATTGGTCCACAGATGAATGCTAATGGGAAGATAGATACGCAAGCGAACATTCCCCAGTATATCACCCATTTGTTTCTGATTGGATCAATATATGGTCCTACAAATAAGGCTGCAATCATTAAATGTGCGTATGCCAACCAGTCGAAACCATAAGCCAAAAATGGATACTTTTCATTTGTCTCTGTCATTCCACACTTCGCATTATATAGCCATGAAAACAAAGGTTGAATAGCATTGTCTTTAATTTGTGTTATAGTATCCTTATCAATTGAGAATAAAGAACATATGACATTTAATTCAAATTCCACGGGAAATGCGGTCACACCGGCAACAATCAAAGCAATTATGTAAAAAACAATCAGTAAACGAATCTTCTTTAATGTTGTCATAGTCAATAACCTTAATTTCTATATCTCTATACAAAGATACAAAATTACATAAATAAAACATTTCTCACGACAAATTTAGGTGATTATATAGCAGTTGTCCAAAATGAGTATTGGTAAGGGCGTTCCGCCCTTACCCCACTCTCCAACGCGATAAAGATGTGAATTTATTTTATCAAAATTTCATACAATCAACTTAAATTGTTAAATTATACAAAATATCGTATATTAACTGCAAAGTCTCTGTCGAAAATATGCTAGAAAACATTAATTTTGCATTTGACTTAATAATAATGCAAAAAATGAGAAAAAAACTACTGCAATTATCTGTCCTACTCTGTTTGAGTTTTACTAATTTAATGGCGGAAACTCGCATTATGGTGATCAGTGATATTCACCTCCTACCAGATGAATACAAAGAAGAGTTGAATAGTTTGGGAGACAACAAACTTTCAGAATATAGTACAGCTATTCTTAGTAAAGCCGTAAATAACGTTATTGAAACAAAACCAGATCTACTTCTTGTAAGTGGTGATATGACTTTTTACGGAGAAAAATCCGGCCATGAATTGACACACTCAATTTTGCAGAAAGTTACAAGTGCAGGTATTCCTGTTAAGGTGATCCCTGGCAACCACGATATTATGAATCCATATTCCTTAGATGAAAACCATGCGAATGTCAACATTGAGGAATTTGCAGAAATCTACAAAGACATGGGCTATGAAGAAGGAGTAGCACGTGATAAGAATTCATTGTCTTGGGCGACGGCTATAAACGATAGTCTAGCTATTATAGGACTTGATGCAAATATATATAATGGAGAATATAACAGTGATGGTTGTCTTCGTAAATCAACAATCAATTGGATGAAGGTTCAAGCAGATTCATTCCACAACGAAGGCAAAATGGTTATTGCTATGGTTCACTATGAAATTATGGACCATTTTACGAAACAGATAAGTATAATGGGCTTGAATCTTAATGTGCCACAATCTATGGCTTCTCCAAATTCTATTCTAAATATTAATCATAAGCATCAGCCTAATATTGAGGAAGGAGAAGATGCGGAAGATGTCACATTGGATGAGATTCAACAAGCATTTGCCGATGCTGATATCCATTATGTTTTGACCGGACATTTCCATGTTCACAACTCATCAATGAAGACAGTACAGAAGAGTGATGGAAGTGATTTTGATCTTTATGACTTCTCAACAGGAGGACTTACTACGTATCCTTGCTGGATGCGTACCGTTCTTGTTAATGAAGGAAATGGAACAGCAACTACCACTTCTTCATTACTTGAGATGTCTCTTGAAAATGGCAACCACGACTTACAGGCACAAGCAAAAAAGGCAGTAAGTATCTTAGATCAATCATATGAAAAATATGGTTTTACTGTATCAGGTTTGATAGAAGAGAATATGGTTGAAGAAAACTATGAGTTATACGATGGCACTGAGATGTATCAAGACACAACTTATTCATTCCCTTCGTTAACTTACACTCGAATCTTTGACAATAAAAAATGGCAACCATTGTATGTGCCATTCGCGTCGACATATTCAGATTGGAGTGACAATTTTGAAATCGCATTACCTGTTATTTCAAAAGCAGGTGCAATGTTCTTTACCCAAATTACTGATGACAATCAACAATTGCCTGCTAACTCTTTAGCACTTGTTCGTTTGAAATCAAATAAATCAAAGGGAAGATATTCAATAGCTGTAACACAAACACCAGTCGTTATAGAGCCAGACTATAATGAGATGGAATTGCCAGACTACAAAATTGTAGGAGTTTATAATGATACACTTGTTAAAAATGTATATATAGTCAATGGCAATGAACTAACCCTAGCAAATGATTCAAGTTCAATCAAACCAATGAGATGGTATATGGTTAACAATTCACCATATAATTTTGAGTCTGTTTCACTTTATATTGATAATGAAATATCATC
>JAZUGF010000016.1:0-29704 GCA_045641065.1 Paludibacteraceae bacterium
ATGTTCTTTGACAGACACATTCTTAGTCAACAGTCCAGCGATCATTCCTCCATACTGGTTCTCACCAAACGGAGACGGAGAGTCAGACAAGTGGACAGTGCCGTTGATCAACGAGACTTATCCAGAGGCAGAGTTTACAATCTTTGGCCGTTGGGGTAAGAAGTTGGCAGAGTTCAAGGGTGCAGACGACGGATGGGACGGTACATACAACGGTGCCGCTATGCCTACAACAGACTACTGGTACGAGTTGATCGTCCGCGAGATCGATAAGGTCTACACAGGACACTTCACGTTGATAAGACGATAATGTTGACGAAAACGAAAACGAAAACGAAAACGAAAACGAAAAAGGTTGCGAGAGATCGCAACCTTTTTTGTGTTTATATTAAGAGTTAAGAATGAAGTTTATTGTGCACAGTCTATAATTATGAAGGTGATTGTATAGCAGTTGTCCAAAATGAGGATTGTTAAGGGAGTGTTTCGACAACACGTATATAAATCATTATATAAAATAAGCGGAGTTGAATTCATAAAAAATCAACTCCGCTTTGTTTCAAATAGTACGTTTATCTGTTGTATGTTCCACCGTCGTCGTAGATTACCATGTCATTGACTTTGAACACACGGTTGCCTGTAGTGATGAAAGAGTCTTGGACATCTTTAAGTTCACCGTAAATTGTTTCTGTTTGAATGTCAAGTATCCATTTGACCTCTTTCTTTTCTCCAATAGAGAAGGTCTCTTTCTTTACTTTTAGTGACTTTGGATTAGGAAGGTAGTTGTTATAGAAACGCATGTAAGCCTCCCTTCCTTGGCTTATGTTTTTGTTTTCACAAGAAGAGAATATCGCTGCAGAGCAAATTGTAAAAAGCAAGAGTTTTATTGTTTTCATAATTCTCATATTCTTTGTTTTGATTGCAAAGTTATAAAAAAAACGCGACATCATGTGATTCTTAATCAAATCAGTTATTTGTTCAAAATTATGTTTCTCTTTTTTATCCTTTCTCTTTTTTAATTATTATATTTGCATCACATTTCAGAAAAGGAAATTATAATAAACAATTAAATAAAAAGTTATGGCATTTTTAACTAACGAGAAGCTTGTTATCGTAGGTGCTGGTGGTGCAATCGGCTCTAACATGGTACAGTCTGTACTTATGCTTGGTTTGACTCCAAACATTTGTCTATATGATATTTTCGAGCCAGGTGTTCACGGTGTTGCTGACGAGATGGCACACTGTGCATTCCCAGGTGCAAACATTTCTTGGACTACTGATCCAGCTAAGGCATTTACTGGAGCTAAGTATATCATCTCTTCTGGTGGTGCTCCACGTAAGGAGGGTATGACTCGTGAGGATTTGTTGAAGGGTAACTGCCAGATCGCTGCTGAGTTCGGTGACAATATCAAGAAGTACTGTCCAGATGTAAAGCACGTAGTTGTTATCTTCAACCCAGCTGACGTAACAGCTCTTACAGCTCTTATCCACTCAGGTTTGAAGCCAAATCAGTTGACTTCTCTTGCTGCTCTTGACTCAACTCGTCTACAGCAGCAGTTGGCTATGCAGTGTGGTGTACAGCAGGATCAGGTAACTGATTGCTACACTTACGGTGGTCACGGTGAGCAGATGGCAGTATTTGCTTCTAAGGCAAAGGTTGCTGGCAAGCCACTTTCTGAGTACAATATCCCAGCTGACCGTTGGGCAGAGATCAAGCAGGCTACTATCCAGGGTGGTTCTGCAATCATTAAGCTACGTGGTCGCTCTTCATTCCAGAGCCCAGCTTACCAGGCTGTTAAGATGATCGAAGGTGCTATGGGTGGTGCTGAGTTCACATGGCCTGCAGGTTGCTACGTAAACTGCGACAAGTGCGGTTTCAAGAACGTAATGATGGCTATGCCAACTAAGATCGACAAGAACGGTGTTAGCTTCTGCGCTCCTACAGGTACAGCAGAGGAGATGGCTGATCTTGCTAAGTCTTACGAGCACCTACAGAAGATGCGTGATGAGCTAGTAACTCTTGGTATCATCCCACCAGTATCAGAGTGGAGCAAGATGAATCCAAATCTATAATCTAGATAAGGAATCATTCCATAACATAAGCGGGCGTTGGAAACAACGCTCGCTTTTTTTATGCCGGGGTTATGTGCCTAGGGTTATGAATTTATCTGTCGATAAATTCAAACCCTAGTCTGTTGTGAAGCCTGACCGTTTCCACGGTCTGATATGACCCATTACTGACCGTGGTAACGGTCGGTTTAATTATCAGCCTAGGGTCCATTTAGAGCTTGCTCTAAATGTGACCCTAGGCGAGGATGGTATGATTAGACAAACAAAAAAAGACGGGGCATGCCCCGTCTCTACAAATAATATTTGATTGAATATTACATTCTCTCTGGAACCTCGATTCCAAGCAATCCCATGCCGCTTTTTACGACCTTTGCGACCGACTTTGAAAGAAGTAGACGGAATGCACGAACCTCTTCGTTTTCCTCCTTTAAAATTGAGAAATCGTGGTAGAATGAGTTGAACTGCTTTACTAGGTCGTAGATGTAGTTTGCGATCAAAGCAGGACTGAATTCCTTACCAGCCTGAGCAACAACATCAGGATATGAAGCCAAAGCCTGAATCAATACACTCTCAACCTCTGAGATCTGCAAATCCTCGTTTAGCTTGCTTGGCAATGTGATGCCCATCTCAGCTGCCTTTCTCAATACAGAGCAGATACGTGCGTGAGTGTACTGGATGAATGGACCTGTGTTTCCGTTGAAGTCGATAGACTCCTTAGGATCGAACATCATGTTCTTGCGTGGGTCTACCTTCAAGATGAAATACTTCAAAGCTCCAAGACCACAGATTCTTGCAATCTCGTCGACTTCAGCCTCTGTGCAATCCTGCAACTTGCCAAGCTCAAGCGACATCTGCTTTGCATCCTCTACCATCTTGTCCATCAAATCATCGGCGTCGACGACGGTACCTTCACGGCTCTTCATCTTACCTTCTGGTAGCTCAACCATTCCGTAAGAGAAGTGGACCAAATCCTTACCCCACTTGAATCCAAGACGGTCGAGTAGGATAGAAAGTACCTGGAAGTGATAGTTCTGCTCGTTACCTACAACGTAGATCATACGAGAGATGTCATAGTCACGGAAACGCTGCTGAGCTGTACCGATATCCTGAGTCATGTATACAGATGTTCCGTCGGCACGAAGAAGAAGCTTCTCATCCAAACCATCTTTTGTAAGGTCAGCCCAAACTGATCCATCCTCACGACGGTAGAACGCACCCTTCTCAAGACCTTCGTTAACCTTAGCCTTTCCGTCAAGGTAAGTCTGAGATTCGTAGTAAATCTTATCGAAACTTACTCCCATACGCTTGTAAGTCTCATCGAATCCGGCGTAAACCCAGTTGTTCATCTTCTCCCAAAGAGCACGAACCTCGGCGTCGCCATCCTCCCATTTCTTAAGCATCTGCTGAGCCTCTACCATAAGAGGAGCGTTCTTCTTTGCCTCCTCCTCGCTCTGACCTTGTGCCATAAGTTCTTTAACCTGAGCACGGTACTCCTTATCGAACTTCACGTAGTAGTCACCAACCAAGTGGTCACCCTTCTTGCCTGAATTCTCAGGAGTCTCTCCGTTACCGAAAAGCTTCCATGCAAGCATAGACTTGCAGATATGGATACCACGGTCGTTAACGATATTAGTCTTAACCACTCTCAAACCGCAAGCGTCAAGGATACGGCAAACAGACGAACCAAGAAGGTTGTTGCGGACGTGACCAAGGTGAAGCGGCTTGTTAGTGTTAGGCGACGAGTACTCAACCATATAAAGCGGCGACTCTGCAGTAGGAGTCTTCTTTCCGAAATTGTCGTCGGCAAGGATATTGTTAAGAGCGCTAACCCAGTGGCCCTTCTTGATCACCATATTAAGGAATCCCTTAACGACGTTGAACTTCTCAACTTCAGATGCGTTGGCAACAAGGTAGTCACCAATCTCCTGAGCTGTCTCTTCTGGCTTTTTCTTAGAAGCTTTCAAGAAAGGGAACACCACCAAAGTAAGGTCGCCCTCAAATTCTTTTCTAGTGGCTGAAAGCTGCACTGATTTGTCGTCTGCCTCAATTCCATATAGAGCAGACACTGCAGCCTTGATGACTGCTGATAGTTTTTCTTCTATATTCATTTTAAAAGTATCTTCTAAGAGATTTTATGCAAAAGTACGAATTTCAATGTGAAATGAAAAATGAGTGGCGATAAAAATAAAAAAGTAGGATAATACAATGAACCCTTTGAAGAATTTTTGAATGATAAGTACTGGTTGGTTTATGAAAAAAAGGTCGGTGGATACGGTAAAAATCTGTAAAAAATCGAAAAAAAATGTCATTTTATCTTATATGTAAAAATCTTTCACCCTTTTGCGTATAAATATGTGGGTCGTTGCATAAAAAATGTTAATTTTGTAGTACACACAATGAAACCTTAAAAAGGACATTGAAACTCTAAACATATAATTTATTTGAGACAGAATTTAACGTGGCTAACATGAAGAAGATATTTTTATTGATAATTACTGTTATAACTTGTTTCGCGGCTTCGGCTCAAGGAAATACGCATCCTGCAAAAGAAGCTTTTTCTGGTAATTATGGTTTTATTACTGTAGGAAATTGTAACCATATGTTGAAAGATGTTAATACATTTCCAACAAACCGAGACGAGGAACTTGGTATAATAAAGCCTTTAACTCTTAGTGGAAATATATTTGGTGCAGGGGTTACAATTGAAAATTCAAATTTCAAAAAATTCAGAATTAGTGCTCCTGAAGAAACTAAATGTCCTGGAGATTTGACTATTGAGAAAGCCTATCTTTCATGGGGAGGTCGTAGCTTAGATCCAAAGAGAAATGAAGTGTTGGTTCAGTTTAGAGACAGATCAAAAAAACTGGACCAAAGGACAGTAACAGCTACTCCTGTAGTTAGAGATATAAATAGTAAAAATAAACGATTGTATCTCTGTCATGCGGATGTTACGGATTTTTTTAATGATGCGTTAGCTAATACAACAGATAGTATTTTTTATATTCATGTAGCTAATATAAAAACAATCTTTAATGAGAATGGAATTGCGGGAGACTCAATTGGTAAATTTTCAGGTTGGACATTCACTGTAATATATCAGCATCCTGGACTTCCTGAAAGATCGTTGTTCTACTATCAGGTTGATTCTTTAGGAGATGTTAAATCTACAGAGTCAAAAACTACAAATCCATTGCTTTTTAAGTTTGATGTAACCGGTGCAAATAGTACAATCAGTATTTCGGAAAAAGCTACTATGGCTGTTTCTACACTTGGTGCTTATACAACAGATGCTAATGAAATGTTTGTAGGTAATCCCGAAGCTTTTACTAGTGAAAATAAATTGAAAAAGATAGATCCATTATTGACTCATGATTCTGATGGCGGTAATGCATTCAATAATACGGTACAGTATAAATATAATTTTCAATATAATGTTGCTAATCAGGAAATAGAGTCTGGTCCTAACACATATACCAGAGGTTATGATTTGCATGCATTTACGTTTGACGCAAAAGCTGGATTAGCCAAGGATACTGCAACTTTTAATTGTGCGATTACATGTGAGTCAGAGGTTCATTTTGTCTCTGATGTTGTATTGATGTTTGGCGAACCAAATATGCCTGAAGTTGTGTTAAAAGATACTGCAACTCCTAATATACAACCTGGTCAGGAAATTAATTATTCTTTGACTGTCGCAGTAAACGAAAACACAGAGAAGTTTAAGGATATTCAAATCGCAATTCCATTTACTGAGTATATTGAGTCTATTGTCGATATTAAAATGACATTTAATGGATTAGATTTGTCTAAAAATGATGGAAGAACACAATGGGAGCCAAAACCTGGTCCAAAACAAGTGTTCTATATGAATGTCAATGGTGGTTTATCGGATATCCCTGTGGACGGTGGAGATAGTAGATGGAAATATTTTCACTATACTAAAACAAGCCCTCTTGTAAAAAACTTAAATAAGATTTTGCAAGATGCTGATACAGCCAATTATTTACGTTTTTTGCAGGACCCAACTAGTATACAACAAAGGGTTCTCAAGTTAAAAATTGATAGTATTGACAATATCTGTGATGTAAAAAACGATGAAGCGATAGTCATTACATTTACGATGAGAACCAAAGATGTGGGAGATTGGGTGTATGAGAAGAACAGTCTTAAAGGCTCAATGACAAAATATGTTCCACAATCTGAAATGACATTTACTACTCCATCAGATCGAGCTTCTGTTGTTGAAAGTATTGATAAAAACGATCCGTTTAACTGGTTGGATTTCATATGTAACCAACGTAACCGAGGCAATGGACTTGGCGGCGGTGGCGGCGGTGGATTTGGCGGCGGTGGTGGAGCCGGCGGTTGTGGAGAAAAGAGTACTTATTCTGATAAAACGGCATCATCCAAGGGATTATTTGTCAAAGATCCAGACCATGTAGTTGTTGATGTCGTTGCCTCTGCTAATTGTCCAAAAGTAGAAATTCCGAATAAACTATCTTTCAGTTTTTGTAATCCAGGAGTAAAAATCACTACGGGTGTTATAGAGTCAATGTTGAGGAATAAGTATAATTATGATATCGCTGAATTAAGAATTAGAGATTCTTTGACATGGATTGACGTTAAACAGGATTCTTTATATATGATGGCTCGTCGTCATGGTGTCAATAGATCAGAAGTTGAGGGACTAATAGACTTTAATGGAGTTTCTGCAACAACTGGACACAAAAATACGACTGATTCAATTATTGCAAAGGCAGAGTGTAATGGTGCTGTGCTTCCTGTTTTTATAGATAGTCTTGAAAGCATTTTGAAGTCTCCTGATAATTTGTCTAATGTATATCTGTTGTTTAAGCAAGAAGATTTAAAAGGAGAAACTTATCCTCCAATTGGTGGTACGACAGGAAAAATTTCATTGTTGGATGATGAAGAGTATAGATTTACGGAGAAAGGAAAATATTATCTACATTTCTATTCTCCATGGAATGCAGGACGTTGTTCTGATACTATAGAATTAGAAATTGAGGATTTCTCACCAGAGATTCCAAAAATCTTTTATGCTGGTAATGAAATTACTCAAGATACTATTATTTATGTATGTAGAGAGTCTGAAATTGAAAATATCAAGATTGAAAAGTCTAATCGAGCTTATGATATTTATCGTAAGATTGAGGGGAATATTTTAACAACATCGGATTCTGCAATCAATGTAACTGCTGACAAAGTTTTCAATTGGAATATTAATAGTGAAGTAGACACCGATAATCCAGGAGACTACGAGATTTCGTTATGGCTTGAAGATATCGGTTGTCCAAGTGATACTTTTAGGTTTACTATTAGTGTTACTGGAACAGCTATCAAAGATCATCCGACTATGACCATTGAAGATACTACTGTATGTAGTGTCCCAGATGGAAGCAAGACTTTGAAGTTGTCTGTGGTTGAAAATTATGATAAGAATAATTTTGCTCCAGTATGGTATCGTGAGCATTCAATTGATTCGTCACGTGTAATGTTGGACTCTGTCGTGACTAGCATTAACGTTCCGCTTGATTCAGTTGATTTGTTCTACTATTCTGTAGCGTTCAAAAGTGGTCAGTGTATTAGTGATTTAAGGGATACGACTATAGTCCAGGTGCTTCCATTGCCTGACACTTTGGCTTCAGACACAATCTATGTATGTGCAGGATATGAGATCAAAGAGTCTGATATTACAAGTTGGCTTGATATCAAGCGTGTGGATGCGACTTATGACACTATCAAGTATTATAAAAAGATAACGGATGCTGATGATGAATTCGTTGCTCTTGCCGACTTGGTCGCTGGTTTCTCTACTGATTGTGGAAACTCTTCGTCGGATTTTGTCGAGAATCTATTCTATGTCCGTGTGAAGAACAGTTGTTACAGTGCTCCGTCGAGAATGGTGGTCAGAGCAAGATGCTATAACACTGATGCTCCTAAGTTTGTTGAAGATATTGATTCAGTTCTTTACTGTCTTGGTGATCAGGTGGCTGCTGACCTTAATGCCTTTATCGATCCGGCTGAAAAGTCGACTTACTCGAAAGGTTATCGTTGGCAGTGGATCCCTACTGCTGGTTCGCCTGCTTTGCCTGAGTTTGACAACCGTACTGATTTCTATTCTGCCGTCGCAGCTACTTATGGCTCACGACTTGATGGTAAAGATCAGGATAGGGAAGAGTTCTCTGTAGTCCGTATCGACTCTAACAACTGTGTCAGCAAGGCGGATACTTTCAAGGTTATTGTTGACCAGAATATCACTACGTTCCCATTTGTCGGAGATACATTGAGAACTATTGTTAGAAATACTGAGCCATTGACAATCAAGACTTGTCAGGGTGTTCCTTTCTTCAAGTCGTCTGATATCCCAACAAAACCGACTGTTCCAGATTATACAATCGAATGGTTCGACAAGTCGGAAGAGGTCGTTACAGATTCTGTCTTCTATGACAAGATTTACGGACAGCCTGATGTTGTGGGAATGAGTCAGTACAAAGTTCGTCAGAGTACAAAACTTGGATGTAAGGGTGGTTGGCTCGATGTCAATTTGGTGGTTAACCCTAAGGTGACTGACGAACCGGAGTTTGACAGAATTGAGCTTTGTTCGGGAGATAGAAAAGTTGACGTTGTAAATAAGAATACACCGAGTGAATCAAACTTGACTTTGAATTACTATTATTTCAAGGATACTGCCAAGGTTTCTCCATTGAGTAGCATTTCTATTCAGAGTGATTCAATTGGTGAGTTCATTAATACACACAGCCTTTACACAGCTGCATACCGCAATGTGAGAACAGGTTGTCAGGGTCCATTTGTTAATGTGGAGGCAGTGGTAAGCGACCTTCCTCATCTTCCTTTGTTGGATAAGGATTCTGTAAATTTGTGTATTGGTGATGAGACGTATAACTTGGTTGCGGCTACTGGAGCCAGAGCAAATACTATCGACAATAATATAGCTTTGTTGTGGTCGGCTCCGACTGGTGTTGATGTCACTGAAGATGGTGTGGCTACGATCATGTCGGCAAAGAAGAATATCAAGTATTATGTCAAGCAAAAGAATGAGCGTACTGGTTGTGTGGGAAAAGACACAACAGTAGTCGTGAATATTGACAAGACATTCTCATTCACACGTCTTAAGGATACAATAAGATGTTATGGTGAGTCATTTGATTTATTGCAGTCGATTATTGATAATTTGAGAATCAAGAATGATATTATCGACGGTGATGTATCATTCAAGGTTTATAAGTTGACGCTAAACACTCCGTCTTCAAATGCAATGACAGATGCTGAGTTGTCTGCTATCAAGTCAGATGCTGGTCGTCATGAGGATCAGGAGAAGAGATTCTTGGTTCGTTATAAAGATGCAGTTGCAGGATGTGCTGAGAATGATACAGTGACATTGGTGTTCAAGGGATTGCCAACAATCATGCCACTTTCTAATATTGACACTTGTTATGCTCTTCCATTCAATCTGCCAACTCTTGACAATACATATAAATATCAGTGGTACAGACAGGATTTGACTACTAAGATTGCAGAGAAGAAGGTTGCACTTGAAGAGTCAGAAAAATTGTATTTGATCGCTGAGAATGATTTTGAGTGTAAGGATACTTCTTCTATCGAGGTGACTGTCCACAAGAATCCAATTGAATCGTTGGTTAAGGATACAGTGTTCTGCCAGAATACGGGATCAAAGACTCTTGAAATGAAGACTCAGGCTTCAGATGAGAATGATGAGTCTAAGCTTGTCACTACTCTTTATGATGCTTATGGAAATGAAGCTCCTCGTTCTATCAACACTGATACTGTTGTTGTGGATGGTAAGCGTAAGGTTTTTGATTACTATGTGGTTCAGAAGAATCTTATTACAAATTGTACATCAAAGACAGATTTCCATGTTGAGGTGAGAAAGGCATTCACTTTGGATGCTGAAGATACAAAAGCGATTTGTGAGCCAGATTCTGTTGATTTTGCTAAACATGTGATGCTATATCTAAGCGACAACGAGTCGACAATCGGTATCGCAGATCTTACAAAATTAAATGTAAAATATGCCCGTATTGATGGTAATCGTGCAGTCGACGTGGATAATGATGCAGCGTCGATATTGAAACATATCGCTGGTCGTGATACTGTCAACTACATATATACTATTAGTGATGAGGATAAGGTTTGTGTTGCATCTGATACAGTGGCAGTCACAATCCATTTCAAACCTACTGCTCCTAAGATTGTAGATTCTAAGGATACTGCTTTCTTGTGTGGAGGAAATGAGGTGTTGGAGCTTTCTGCTGTTGACACTAATAGAGATAGGACAAATACTGCGGTGTTCTGGGGTGAATATAGAAATGGTGTTCAGGGCAATAATTTGACTGTTGCCGCTTATGCTTCAGATGTTAAATATACTGCATTCACTAAGAATTTAATGAGTGGATGTGTGAGTGATTACGACACAACATTTGCAGTAGTTTCTGAGCCTGTTAAGGTGGATGTAATAACAGATGCTGATTCAAAGAGATGTGCTGGAGAGAAGATTGATGTTTATGACATTCTTGTCAACTCGTTCCATTTTGATGAATCAATCAAGCGTTCATTCATTAAATATGAGATGACTCAGAATGGGGTAGCGGCATCTAAGGCTGAACTATCATCGGTAAGTAGAACTGTTCAGGATACAATTCTATTTGAGATGACTGCGACTGATACATTGACAGGTTGCTCGGCTTCAAATTCAGTGACTGTTATTTTCCACAATCGTCCACAGAATACAATAGTTGCTCCTACAATTGCTTGTGTTGGTAATTCGTTTGAGGCTAAGACTGTTGGTGAGAATAGAAAAGCAGCTTACTCTTGGCAGACAAAAGATGAGTTTGAACTTTCTTCTATCTCGTCTTTGAAGATCAATGCTCTTTCTCACGATACGACTTTGTTGCTAATCACTAATATTGAGGGAACAGGATGTTCGGATACTCTTGAGCATAAGGTTAAGGTTTATGCAACTCCTGATAAGTTGGAGGCACAGGAGCCATTTAGATTCTGTCAGACTGATGATGACGTGAAGATTGAAATCGCGCGTAAGGCTGAAGACGTTGCCGCTTATAAACTTGAGTGGACATCTACAGTTGACAGTGTTGTTGTTGATCCATTCGTCGCATCGGCAAAGAAAGATACAGCATATAAGTTGACAGTAAAGCAGATCAATATCACTGCTGATACAGTTTGTAAGTCAGAACCAATAATTGTAGACGTTGAGATTACTAAGCATATCTCAATCGCTCTTGCTGACACTGCGATCTGTCAGCCACTTGATTTCAACTTAGCTAAGTATGTTCAGACTAAGAAGACTGTTTCTGATGATGGATTCAAACCTGAGTTGACATCGGTTAAGATTTATGATGGAGGTGTTACTAAACCAGTTGCTGATTCTACTTCAGTGACAATTCCTGGTCTATACGAAATCGCTTACACAGATAAGTATGGTTGTGATGTTTTGGCAAGCGTGAAATTGGCATTCATCAATAAGCCAGTTAAACCAGTGCTTGATACAGATGATTCATTCAATCTATGTCAGGGTAATGATACTGTTGTTAATCCTGCTGTTGTGGCTGGTGATTACGAGTTTGTTTGGACTAATGTCGGAGCTGACAGAAAATTCGCTGCTGAGTCGTTGAAGATTGATGCTTCAAGACCTGTTGATGATGTTGTATATAAGGTTGTGAGACGCGATACAATCTACGGTTGTGAGAGTGATCCACAGTCGTTGACATATAGTGTTAAGGCTCCGTTTGTATTTGATGCACTTGCTGATGTTGACATCTGTGAGTATGAGACAATCAATTTGGATTCGTTGGCAAGAACACATCTTCGTCCGCTTAAAGACTTGGTTCTTGATATTCACAATGATGCAACAAATGGAAACATCTCTTCTATCAATGTAGAGAAGGTTGCTCTTGCTGGTGTCTATGTTATTGATGTCGTTGATACAATCTCTACATGTAAGGCGAGTCAGAGTATGACTGTCAACTCACACAAGAAACCTGCTATAAAGGTATTTGGCAACAAGCCAATTTGTGAGGGTAACGATTTGATGTTGACTGCAGATGGTGCTGACTATTTCTATTGGAATTCAACAACTGCACCTTCGTCAACATTCAAGGTTGTAAGCTCAGATGATAACGATATCACAGTTTCGTTGCTAGCTCGTTCGGTAGTAGCAGAAAACAATAAGACATGTGAGATGGATTCTTCATTTGTGGTGAAGGTAAATACAACTCCATCGGTTCTTCCTGCACAGAATCTATTCTGTTTCTGTCAGACTGACGATGATGTGAATATAGAATTGAAACGTGATGCTGCCGACGCTGCTGCTTATCAGCTTGAGTGGACTTCTGCTGTGGATAGTGTAGTGGCAGACAAGTTCGTCGCATCGGCAAGAAAAGATACTGCATATGAGTTGTTTGTTCGTCAGTTGAACATCACTGCTGATACAGTTTGTAAGACAGAACCAATCAAGGTTAAGGTTGAGGTGACAAAGGCAATTAAGATTTCTCTTGCTGATACCGCAATTTGTATGCCTCTTGAGTTTGATCTAGCACAGTTTGCACAGACAAAGAAGAAGGTTTCGGATGAAGGATTCGTTCCACAGCTTACATCAGTAAAACTATATGAGGGTGGAGCAGAGAGTGATGTTGCAGATTCTACAAAAGTGAAAGTTGCTGGAAATTATAAGTTGACTTATACAGACAAGTACAATTGTCCGATTGTAGCGTCTACAAACTTGAAGTTCATCAAGAAACCTGAGACACCAATCCTTGACGTTGATCCTTCATTCAACCTATGTGTTGGAGTTGAGACTACGGTACATGCTGATATCGTAGCTGGCGATTACAAGACATCTTGGACAATGGTTGGCAATGGAGACAAGTCGTATGGTGATGCTCTTGAGTTGAATGTTGCAAAACCAATTTCTGATGGTTATGATGTTGTAAGAATTGACACAGTTTATGGATGTGTTAGTGAGAAGACTCATTTTGATTACAACATAATTGAGCCATTCAAGCTTGCAGATAATAGAAATCTTGACATCTGTGAGTATGAGACTATTGATCTTGACTCGGTATCAAAGGCTATGTATCCAGATACTGATATGAAATTAGATCTTGTACCGACAATGACACTTGATGCAACAGTTCCATTTGATGCAAAGAAGGCATCTGCTGAAGGTGTTTATCAGTTGAATGTTGAGCATTTGGTTTCTCATTGTAAGGCACAGTCTGAGATCAAGGTTAACAATTATAAGAAACCTGAGATCACTGTTATTGGAAACAAACCAATTTGTGAGGGAGATACATTGTTGTTGAAGGTAGACGGTGGTGATTTCTACTACTGGAACAATTCTACTGTAAGTTCAGATTCTGCATTTGTAGCTGGTTTGGAAGACGGTGAGATCAAGGTTGATTTGTCTGTACGTAAGTTGGTTGGTGAAGCTGGCAAGACATGTAAGGCAGATAGCATAGTGACTGTGATTGTTGAGCAGGTACCAGAATTGGTTACTTCAAAACTTGATACAGCATATTGTCAGGATGGCAAAACAGGTGCTCTATATTTGAAAGCGACAGAGTCTAATGCAAAGATTGTTTGGTATTCACCAGAAGATAATTATGAGACTGCACGACCTAATGCATCATTTGCACCGTCGGCAGATGTTCCTGGAGATTTCACATTCAAGTTTAAGCAGATCCTAGGAAACTGTAGCACAAAGCTTCAGAATTATGTAGTGACTATTGAGGATAAGATCACAGATATTCCAGAGGTAAGCGATACATCTTATTGTGTAGGTGAGACTCCTGTTGAGTTGATTGCTCATTGGAAAGATTACTCATGTGATGTGAAGTGGACAGATAAGAGTCAGAATGATGTTGATATTCTTCCGTCTACAGATGTTGCTGGTCAGACTCAATATTGCGCTCGTTTGACTCGTGGAGCTTGTATTGGCAAACAGGTGTGTATGACAGTTTATGTAAAAGATAGATTTAATACAATCGCAGATATTCAGGATACATTCATATTCTGTGCTAATACTGGTGTTCATCGTCTCGAGCCAAATACTGTGATCCCTGGTGTACGATTGAACTGGTATAATATCCGTGATGTAAAGCGTTCTGATTTTGCGGAATTTGATACTGATGGAAATCAAAATAGCGACACATATTATGTTACTCAGTCGGAGATTGATGGTTGTGAGAGTGATAGTGTCAAAGTTGAGATTGTGAAAGCTCCGGCAGTATCCAACTTGAAATTCAACGTTGATACATGTAAGGGAATATCTTTGACTGCGGCTGATGTAATGGCTGAAAACAATATAGATTATACTATGAAGTCGTTGGCTAAGATAGGAGTTGATGGCCAAGACAGTATTATCCCACTAGGTGGAAATATTGGTTTCAACGGAGTTTATAATCTTACAGTCCAGAGTGAGTACGGATGTGTCGGTGTAGAGCAAATTAAGGTCAATATGATTGAGCCTGAGAATTTGGTATGGCCTAATGAAGGATTCACATCTTGTCCTGGAGATGTTGTTGAAATCAGTGCAGGTTCTTCTAACTCATGGTTCAAAGTCATAGAGGATAATATAGAGGTGGCATACTTGTATGGAGTAAATGAGTCGTTCTCATTTATCGCAGACGAGTATAAGCAGTTCGATATTATAGCAATGGTCAAAGGACATGAGTCATGTATTGCAACAAAGGTATTGAGTTATAACGTACACACTCCAGAGAAACCTGTTATATTTGGAACTCCAGGAGTATGTAAGGGAGATGAGTTGAAGTTGAGTGTTGGCAATATTGAAGATAACTTCAGTTGGAAGTACAATGGTGTAGTTTTGAGCACAACAGAAGAGTTTAGACACACACCAGAGAAGGGTGGTTATCTTCGTGTCAGTGGAACAGACAAGAATGGATGTTTCGTAAGCGATACTGTAGCAATCAAGGTGATAGATGTATTGACTCCTAAGATTGTGTTGCATCCAAGAATCGCGTCTACACAGTATCACATCAACAGAGATACAACAGAGGTTGATTTTGAGGCTAAGATTAATACTGTTGATGACGGAATGTTCACTTATTCATGGGATTTCGGCGACGGTTCGGTTCATGGAATGTCGCAGTTTGAAAATCATGTCTACTCAGATACAGTGGTCAAGTTGTCTCGACTTGTCAATGTTGGTTTGACTGTGACTCATGAGTTTGGTTGTGTTGGAACAGCAGCAGCTACACTTTACATTGATCCTGCAATTGATGTTCCAAACACATTCGTAATCGGAACTGATTTTGTATTCATGGAGAATTACGATCTTGAGATTTTTGACCGTGTTGGTAATCTTATCCACAAAGGACGTGGTTGGGATGGAACATACGACAAAAATGGTGAATTAGTATTCCATGATACATATTTCTACTCATTGACTTATTATGTCGGTGGTGAAGAGTTACATAAGACGGGTTATATAACAGTGGTAAAATGATGAAGAAAGTAGCATTATACATAACAATGATATTGAATCTTGTGTTGGCACAGAATGTGTCAGCACAGGAGGATGTGTTGTTCACCAATCGTCAGTTGCGAATGGCGTACACTAACCCTGCGTATATTCCGGAGATCCTTGAGGCTACAGTGACTCTTGGAGGTAGAGGTCAGTGGCAGAATATTGATGGTGCCCCTAAAACATTCTTTGCAAGTGGCCGTTATTTCTTTATTGGAGCGCATTCGCAGGTGGCTCTATCTATGCTTGGTGATAAGATCGGCTATACAAAGACGACAATGCCAAAGTTGACATACGCATATATGGTACCGTTCGGAGAAGATAGTTATCTTAATCTAGGTGTTGGTGCAGGTTTTGTGTCGCGCCATTACGATTTTGATATGATGAACACTATGGATATCAAATCGGAGAATGTGGCTATTGATAAACTTGAAAACTACACATCTCCAGATGCCGAGGCTGGTTTTGAACTTTTGCTCCAGAATTTCGAGCTTGGAGCGTCTGTCAACCATTTGATTTCTACTGGAGAAGAAAACCAGAAAATGAATAAACTGTGGTCGGGATATGTCAATTATCTGATGCAGTCGAAAGAGTGGTGGAGGTTGATACCGTCGTACTCATTTTATAAGTATGAAGATCGATATAAGCATCAGGTTAGCGTTTGCTTCCAGTATTTGTTCGACTTTGAATTCCATCCAAGAGATTTGTTCTACGTGGGTATGGCATACCGTTTCAATTACGAAGGGTCGGTATTGTTCGGTATGAATATGTTCTCATTCTTGTCTGTAGGTTATTCTTATGATTATTTCTTTGGTTCCTTGCGTCACGATAACCGAGGCACTCACGAGATTTTTCTGGAATTCAAGATTCCACAGAAATTCAAAGGATGTTTTGCCAACTATGGTAAGAGCCATAAGTACACGAGATACACAAGAATTAAGTAAACTGAAAGAGATATGACGTTGTCGTATCTCTTTTGTTTTTTTGAATAAAAATCTATTTTTGTATGACAATTGATTAAATCTATGAAAGGTTTTATTTTAATTTTAATTTTCTTTTCGGCTGTCTTTGGCTTTTTCTATGGCGTATATAGAATTGTCAAACTCATCTTTAATTTGTTTTTCGGAGAGGATAAGCCCAAGAAAACATCTCCAATACTATATCATGAGCAACTTGTTGTAAAGGCCTTCGTGGCTATGGCTAAACTAACTCCGAACTATCATGTGGATAGAGAATTGACGTTTCAAATCCGTAAGAATGTTAATACTGCCTTTTGCGAGATGTGGAAGGTATGTGAGAATTTTCCCCAGGTTGAGTCTATAATGAGAATATATGATGAATATTCCCAGAAAGGCTATAGCATTAAAGTTAGTGATTTGCAGAACGAGTTAGGTTGTTTGCAGACGTATGATTTCCAGTATAAAAAACAGATACTTTTAGGCCTTTTGTCTATAGCTTATGTTAACGGTAGTCTTGATGAGTCGCAGGACAAACTGATCAAAATAGTTAAAGAGGGTGTAGGCATTACTGATTTTAATATCTTTAATAGAATCCAAAAAACATTTTTTGATGGGTTGAAATCAGGTAAGTACGGTGATTATATAAAGTTTGGAAATCGACGTGACGGATCACAATCCAATCAAAGTTATGGCCAAACTAATCAGAATAGTCAACACGAATATAACGATGGACATGATTCGCAAAGAGAAAATCGTAACCATACGTCTGGCAACAATATCTCAAAAGAGTTGGAGAAGGCATTTGCTATCCTTGAACTTATGCCCGATGCTTCAGAGGATGATATAAAAAGGCAGAAACGAGATTTGTTGAAGAAATACCATCCAGATCTATATGCGAATCAAGGAGAAGCGGCTCTGGAGGAGGCTACTAGAAAATCACAGGAAATCAACCAGGCTTATGATCTGATAAGGAGGTCGAGAGGTTTCTAATTGTTAGATAAGCATTTGTTAATTATCTTTAACAAATCAATTAATGTTATTTAACACTGATTTTAAGTGTTGGGTACATAATGTTAGCTATCTTTGTAACGTGATAAGAAGGTATATAATATAGACTAACATTATGAGAAGAATTTTAGAATTACTTTTTTGCTTAGCTGCGCTTATTGCATTGTTGGTATTCACTAAGAATACAGATAATGTGAAAAATGTTGAGACTGACGAAGCTTTAACTGCTATTAGCGTGAAGGCACAACAAAATGCGTCAGCAGCTGCAGAGTGTGTATCAATAGCTGATAATCAGAAGTAAATCATTATAATTTATTTCATAATCTTTTTCCACAATGTTTGCAGAAGAGTGCGTCTCTTCTGTTTGTTTTTTCTCCGCAGTGCTTGCAAATCTTAGCCTTGGATTTTTCGTAGCCGTCAATCATTGATGACGATACAACTCCCGTCGGCACTGCTATCACAATATAACCGAGTAGCATGACAAATGTGGAGATGATTCTTCCTATCGTGGTGATTGGGGCAATGTCTCCGTAGCCAACAGTCGTCATTGTCACAACTGCCCAATAGATGGATACTGGGATATTGGTGAAGGCGGTTCCTTCCTCGTCGCTCTCTACTATATACATCAATGCTCCAAGTGAAATCACAACTAAAACCACAAGTGAAAAAAAGACAATCAGTTTCTTGGAACTATCTCTGAATGCGTTAATCAGCGTTTCTCCTTCACTCATGAAATAGAAGAGACGGAATATTCTGAAAATACGTATGATTCGGAATATTCTGATCACGGCCAATGCGTGGGCCGACGGGGATATGAGGCTGATGTATGTCGGCAACGTTGATATCAAATCGACTATACCAAAAATACTGAAGATATAGTTTGCTTTCCTTTCCTCACAATAGACTCGCATGATGTACTCTATCGTGAAGAAGATAGTGAAGATCCACTCAAGCACCTCAAACACTGTGCTGAATCGCGTCGCAACTGCTGGTACTGTGCCGACAATCACTACTATAACAGATAGTATGATAATTCCGGTAAGAAGGACGTCAAAAAGTTTTCCCTCCGGAGAATCGCAATCAAACAATATTTTGCGGCATTCTTCTCTCAGACTGCCGTCTTTTATAATATTTGACATATTAGGTTTCCTTTTTCGTTTGCAAAGATAATCTTTATTTTTGAGTTTTAAGATGTAGAGACGCGAGATCTCGCGTCTTCAAGTTTCAGATCCTCCCCACCTCCCTTAAAGGGAGGAGTTTGTCATCTGCGATCATCACCCCTTTAAGGGGGAACGAGGGGGTCGGCAATTATGTCATATAAGATCTTGCGGGTGTGTCAAAAGGGCAGAATGAATAGCCTATATTTCCATTGGCACGCATTTTGATTTTATGTTAACGTAAAATTGAAACAAAAAAATGATATAATATGGCTACAGGTAATATTGGCGTTACGACGGCGAACATATTCCCCGTCATCAAAAAGTTCCTTTACTCAGATCACGAGATTTTCTTGCGTGAGATTGTGTCGAATGCAGTTGATGCTACAAGCAAGCTAAAGACTTTGGCTTCAGTTGGAGAGTTCAAGGGAGAACTTGGTGAACTTAAGGTTCGTGTTAAGATCGACAAGGAGGCTGGTACACTTACTGTTTCTGACTCTGGTATCGGTATGACTGCAGAGGAGATTGAGAAGTACATCAATCAGATCGCTTTCTCTGGAGCAGAGGAGTTCGTTGAGAAATATAAGAACAACGCACAGGCCATCATCGGTCACTTCGGACTTGGTTTCTACTCTTCTTTCATGGTGTCGAAGAGCGTAGATATTATCACTCTTTCTCATAAAGAAGGTTCAAAGGCAATGAAGTGGAGCTGCAACGGTGACACTGAGTACACTTTGGAGGAGACTACAAAGTCTGGTCGTGGAACTGATATCGTTATGCATATCGACGACGAGAACAAGGAGTTCCTAGAGGAGAGCAAGATCAACGAGTTGCTAAACAAATATTGTAAGTTCCTTCCTGTTGAGATCGCATTCGGTAAGGAGACTGAGTGGAAAGATGGTAAGTCTGTAGAGACAGATAAGGATAAGATCATCAACAATCCTTCTCCAGCTTGGACAAAGAAGCCTGCTGACTTGAAGGATGAGGATTACACTAATTTCTACCGTGAACTTTATCCAATGGGTGATGATCCACTATTCAATATCCATTTGAATGTCGACTACCCATTCAATTTGACTGGTATTCTTTACTTCCCTAAGATCAAGAATAACTTCCAGATTCAGAAGAATAAGATTCAGTTGTACTGCAACCAGGTATTCGTGACTGATTCAGTAGAGGGTATCGTGCCAGAGTTCCTTACTCTTCTTCACGGTGTGATCGATTCTCCAGATATTCCTTTGAACGTTTCTCGTAGTTATTTGCAGAGCGACCAGAATGTTAAGAAGATCTCTTCTCATATCACTAAGAAGGTTGCTGATCGTCTGCAGGAGTTGTTCAATGCAGACCGTGCTGATTTCGAGAGCAAGTGGGACAGCCTAAAGATCTTTATCGAGTACGGTATGCTTACTGAGGAGAAGTTCGAGGAGAAGGCAAGAAAATTCGTTCTTTTGAAAAATGTCGACGACAAGTATTACACTCTTGAGGAGTATGCTAAACTTGTTGAGGCTAACCAGAAGGATAAGAACGATTCTGTTGTTTATCTATACGCTACAGATAAGGATACTCAGTACTCATTCATTCAGAAGGCTAAGGATAAGGGTTACGATGTGTTGTTGATGGACGGTGAACTTGATTCTCACTTCATGTCTATGCTTGAGCACAAGAGTGAAGGTGGTAAGCTTCGTTTCGCCCGTGTCGACGCGGATACAATCGATAAACTAATTGATAAGGGCGACGAGAAGAAGGTGGCAATGAGTCAGGATGACCAGACTGCATTGACAACTGCATTCCAGAGCATCTTGCCTAAGAATGACAAGTTTAATTTCATCGTTAGCTTCGTTAATGCCGACGTCGATTCTCAGGCAGTGGAGATCACTCAGAATGAGTTTATGCGTCGTATGAAGGAGATGTCTCGCAATCAGGGCGGTATGAATTTCTACGGTGATATGCCAGACTCATACAATTTCGTAGTCAACGAGAATAGTGGAATCGTAAGCAAGATTCTTCGCAATCTAAAGGAGAAGACTTCTGGTACTTTGACACCAGTGCTTACTGAGATTCGTGAGCTTGAGGACAACATCTCTAACCTTCGCAACCAGAAGGATTCAGAGGGTAAGGTTAAGCCAGAAGCTGAGGCTACAATCAAGGAGTATGAGGCACGTTTGACTGCTAAAGAGGCTACACGTGATGCCGCATACAACTCGTTTGCAGCTGAGAGCGATGAGATGAAGCAGTTGGTTGATTTGTCGTTGTTGAGCGTAGGTTTGCTTAAGGGTTCTGCTCTCGACAATTTCATTTCACGTAGCATGAAGATGCTTTAATGAAAGAATAATCTCGTAAAGACGGGGCATGCCCCGTCTCTACATATAAACAAAAGGCAATGGATTTGAGTCCATTGCCTTCTTTGTTTTGTTAAATTAAAAACACTTTTATTTCACAATGACTTTAGTCGTTGTAGTGTTGTTTATTCCGTTGACTCTTACAATGTAAGAGCCTTTTGCTGCTATATCAAATGCTACGAATTCATTGCCGTTGCCAACCACAGACTCGTTGTGGATTCCGTTGGCTCCGATGATGTCGATGCTCTGGATTCCGTCGGCTGACTTAGCAAAGAATTGTCCGTCTGATATAGTAGGGTAGACGATCGCATTTTCGTTGGATGCCAAAGACTCAACACCTGCACTGATGTTTTTCAATAAAATTGCTTTGATACTCTTTGCCGGTAATGATGTCCTGACAACTCCGTTGGTGATCTTCACTTCTCCTTCTACAAGCGCATTTTCTGTATGGCTTACGAATGTCTCCGACTTTGGTAGGTTGGCAAGAGAAAGTGTCTTGCAGCTTCCGTCTGCAACTTTCATTCCTGACACTGATAGTGTCACGTCTGCAACATCAGTTGTTGAACGATTGACGATAAGCAATGTGGCTTCTGAATTGTCCTTGTTGACAGTGACATAACTCTCCACCATGTTCACATCTGAAGATTTGCTTGGCACGTAATACTCCTGGCTGTATCTGCCCATCAAGTGGATTGCTTCCCACATTCCTGGATACCAGCTCCACGGTGTGAAAAACTCACCGTTATTCTTCATCAACTCTCCTACGTGGCTGATGTAGGCTATGGCATGTGTCATTGGTGAGAATTTCTCGTTGAGGTTATATTCCGACACAGAAAATGTCACTCCGTGGTCTTCCCCGATATACTCTTTCATCCAGTCGTCACAACGTCCAAGGATATACTCTTTCTTGATGTTTGTGTCCCATCCTCCATTTAAGGTGTAAAGTCCATTGGCCTCTGGATTATCGTAAGTGCGGTCGAAATATGTGCGGTGCGACTGTAGATTGACCTCCTCACTCTTCTCTGCACTTGGATAATAATGAATGTCTAGCACGTCAAGTAGTTTGACACCGTGCTTCTTCTGTTCCTGACCGATTCGCATGATGAAATATTGTAGCCATGGCATCTGTTTGCCCTCCCAGATCGGGAATTGATGTCCTTTAGATGTTCCGCTTGTGGCATACCATGTCCACTCGCTTCCTGCCACCGGACCACAAAGTTTGATATCAGGGAATTTTTCCTTTGCTGCCAACGCCGCTTTCACGTATTGCTGCACATAAAACTCAGGATCAAAATCTGGCTGAACATCCTTGTGTGTCCAACTCCACATCTCTGGCTCGTTATCCATGTTCCAGTAGATAAACTGGCTCATGTCGCGCTTCAACTCGTCTTTCCAATATGTTAGGATATCTGTAGTCTGGTCTGTTGTCCATTCTTCAAGATAAAGAGATGTGTCTCCTGCTTTGTATTCCTTTGCGGCAAGATCTATCACTTCTCCTCCACCACACAATGGCCATGAACACCATTCTCCCCATTTGCTCTGGTTGAATTCCCAGTCGTTGAAATTGTATGCTTTGGATGCTGCGACGTAGCCGCAAAGTTGGAAGGAATACATCGCTTGGATTCCTGGAAACGATTCGTTCATCACTTTCGACGACATATCCCAGTCGCAGTCGTAGATGTTGCTGTACCAGTCGGGATGACAAGTAAGTTTCTTCTGGTAGTTGAATTTTGTCGCGTTGTTTCCGTTGTTGAGGCGGACGAATTTGATACCGCTCTCTTTCAACTGAGTCTCAAAAGCTGGATCAAGTGTTTTGCCTGGTTGAAACGGAATGTCGGAAGTGTTGCGTCCGAATAGGTACGGACTGTACTTTTTCGCTCCGCTTTTCATGTCGACAGAAATGTTTACGTCTGCTGCGTTGACAATCGCTGACGATGCCGCCAACACTGCCATTGATAGTAAGCTGTGTTTCATGGTAATATATGATTGAGTATAACTCTTTTGTCTGGCTACAAATGTAGCAATTTATTTTATAAATCTTTGTGTGAGTCATCTAAATAATCATTCTTCCAATAACCTTGATCCTGTGGTTATATCGTGAACTTCTATAAGAATTCTAAAATAAATTCACTATTTTAGTGAATGTGGCGGTGATTTTTTTTATTTTTGTACATAAATATAAAGCTTATGGATATAGTATACGGTAAAAAATATTTGGAAGAGTTGTATATAGAAGGAAAGTGTTCCGATAAAAAACATAGGTTTCAGCCTTCTGTAGTTCAAAAATATCAAAGACGTGTAGATACTTTGATTGCTGCTACTCGCAAAGAGGATTTGTTTACATTGAAGTCGCTTGGTTTTGAAGCTTTGTCTGGTGATAAACAAGGATTGTTCTCAATAAAAGTAGACATGCAATATAGATTGGAATTTGAATTGAGGGAGAATGGTCAAGAATGTCAAATAACAATTTGTACTTTGCAAGAATTATCAAACCATTATAAATGATTTTACTATGAATTCAACAATAAAAAGATTGCCTACTCATCCAGGAGAGGTGTTAAAGGAAGAGTTGGAAGTAAGAGGAATCACACAAAAACAATTTGCAGAAGCAACTGGGATTTCTTATACAATGCTTAATGAAATCCTAAATGCAAAGCGACCTGTTACAAGTGATATCGCATTGTTGGTTGAGGCTGCGTTAGGTGTAAGTGCAGAATTATTAGTCAATATGCAAAGTAGATATAATATGGCACAGGCAAGAATGAAACCTTCAATGGAGTCGCATCTTGACCAGATAAGGAAGATGTGCGCTTCGTGGTTAATATAGTTGACGCTTATTCAAATCTAATCGCTTCGGCTGGCGAAATATTTTTGATGATATAGGTAGGGGCGATCAGAATCAATGTGCTTATTGCTGCGATTCCGATATTCAATAGAATTATTGTCGACGCTACAAATTCCACAGGAATATGGTCGACGTAGTATGTCTCGGGGTCAAGTGGGATGATGTGGTATTGCATCTGTAGCCAGCATAGCGCGATGCTGACGATATTTCCAATCAGCATACCTTTGCCTACAAGGAACAGCGATTGGTAAAGGAAGATTTTTCTGATACTCCAGCTGTTCTCTCCCAATGCAAAAAGCACACCGATCATGTTTGTTCGCTCAAGAATCAAAATCAATAGGCTCGACGCGATTGTAAAGCCGGCCACACAGATCATCAGTATCAAGATGATTGCCACGTTGATGTCGAGCATCTCAAGCCAGGCGAAGATTTGTGGCGACAATTCTTTGACGCTCTTCAAAATGTATGGGTTGCCATCCTCGTCGAAACGGTTTCCTACTGTGCGGAAGATTTTCTCGTAATGCTCGTCAAGTGTGTTGAAATCAGCAATTTGGATTTCGACGTGAGTCACTTTATCCTCACTCCATGAGTTTAGTCGCTGCAGATGACGCAAGTCTGCCACTATCACTTTGTCGTCGAAATCGGTGAATCCGGTGTTGTATAATCCTGTGATTGTGAATGGGCGGACACGTATCTGGCCTCCAAGCACAAAGTAGACGCGCATCTTGTCGCCCACCGAAAGATTCATTTTCTGAGCAAGACGTGATGATATCACCGTCTCCTTGCTCATACTGTCCTTAGAAATTTGCGGTATTCTTCCGTCGACGATACTGCTTTCAAAGAAATCCCAATTATAGTCGCTATCCACACCTTTGAAGAAAATACCTTGTACTTCATCATCGGTTTTGAGAATTGCTCCGTAGTTGCAAACTCGTTGTGCATGCAGAACTCCGTCAATCTTATTAATTTTAGAAAGAAGAAGCGAGTCAACACTGATTGGTCTACAATCAATGCTGCCTCGCTCCGAATATCCACAAATCTGATAATGTGAAGAAAAACCGATTAGTTTTTCTCTGATCTCATTTTTGAAACCTGTGATGACACACATTGCTATAATCATCACGGCTGTGCCTATAGCCGTACCCAGCACCGCAATCTTGACAGCGGTTTTTGACACTCGTTTCTTGCCTTTCTGCTCATAGTGAAGACGCTTGGCAATAAACAGCTCAAAATTCATACTGGCAACGTCTATCTAGGTCAGTATCAAATAGTGCGTCCTGGATAAACCTCCAACGCCTTCTTCAATACGAACAATGCTTTAGTCAAGTCTTCTTTCTGAAGCACGTAAGCCACACGAACCTCATCTCTACCTAGTTTTGGAGATGTGTAGAAACCGCTGGCTGGAGCCATCATGACTGTCTGACCCTCGTACTCAAACTCCTCAAGCAACCAAGCACAGAACTTGTCTGCGTCGTCGATTGGAAGACGTGCCACTGTGTAGAATGCACCCATTGGAATAGGGGAGTAGACACCAGGAATACGGTTCAATCCATCGATCAAGAACTTGCGTCGCTCCACATATTCATTATACATCTCAAGCATATACTCCTCAGATGTGTCGAAAGAAGCCTCTGCAACGATCTGACCGATCAAAGGTGGAGAAAGACGTGCCTGACAGAACTTCATAACGTTCTTCTTAACCTCCTCGTTCTTTGTCACCAAAGCACCGATACGGATACCACACTCACTATATCTCTTTGAAACAGAGTCGAAAAGAACCACGTTGTTCTCGATTCCGTCAAGATGGAATGCAGAAATATATGGAGCACCTGTATAGCAGAATTCGCGGTAAACCTCATCTGAGAACAAGTACAAATCGTACTTCTTCACCAAGTCGCGAATCTGGTTAAGCTCATTTCTTGTGTAAAGATAACCTGTTGGGTTGTTAGGGTTGCAGATCAAAATACCCTTTGTGCGTGGAGTGATAAGCTCCTCAAACTTCTCAATTGGAGGCAATGCGAATCCCTCTTCGATTGTAGACTCAACTGGCTTTACCACTGCGCCACAAGCGATGGCAAAGGCAGTATAGTTGGCGTATGCTGGCTCTGGCACGATAATCTCGTCGCCTGGATCCAAACAAGCCATGAATGCGAAGTTTACAGCCTCAGAACCACCACAAGTCACGATGATATCCTTCTCAGTGACATCAATCTTGAAACGGTGGTAATACTCCTTTAGTTTAAGGCGTAGACTCTTGTAGCCGTCAGATGGAGAATACTCCAAAACCTTTCTGTCGATATGCTTAAGTGCGTCAAGCGCGACTTGCGGTGTACGCAAATCTGGTTGACCAATATTCAAATGGTACACTTTAACACCACGTTCCTTAGCTTTATCAGCCAATGGCACGAGTTTTCTGATAGGCGACTGAGGCATCTGCTGGCCTCTTTTTGATGTCTGCGGCATTTTAGTTCTAAAATATTTTGTTCAATTTCAGTGTCAAACTGAAAGTATCGTCTCTAATAATTTTGCGAATTTACGCTTTTTATGCGTGAAACTACACAATTTCGTGCAAAAATAATCTTTTTTTAGCAATTCTCGTTATAAAAACCGCTTAAATATAATTCATTTTGTCTATTCAAAATAAGGATTGCTATTGTTTATTTCGCTTCGTCAAGCTTAAACACAATCCTTAATTTTCCGTCCGAATAGCTATGGCTCGTAATACGGAACTCTCCAATCTCAGATGTATTCTTCACATGAGCCCCGACGCATAGACACACATCGTAGTCGCCAATATAGACAAGACGGAATGTGTCAGCCCCAGCAGGCAACGAAGCACGGCTCACGTCGGCTGGAATCTGATCCTCTGTGACCATCTCAAACCTCACGTCGACATGGGAATTGATAACATCATTGACACGACGCGTGATCTCGTCAACTTCTTCTTGAGTAAGATCGTGATCAATTAGATAATGACACTTGCTCTTCTTTCGTTCAATATGATTCTCAACTGAACGCGGACATCCATATATATTTACCATTGTACGGTTAAGAATGTGCTCTGCAGAGTGCATAGGAGGGTACTCCTGCTTATTATGATCAAATTGTGGTTCTTCCATATTATAAAATGCTAAATTATAAATGAGGAATGCGAAATGTATTCCTGCCACAAAGGTAGGAAAAGGAGATGTAACTTGCCGTAAATTATTTGTAATTTTGCTGAGTGACAGAGAGCCATTATGTGTTAATTCTTCAGGCATCCGATTGGGACAACCAATACTCCGTCTTCTGGTCGCTTATACGCATACTCTCCTACACCAGTCAGAACCATAAGGAATGATGGCTTTTTCATTTTTGTGGTATCTATATTGTTTGCTAACACAAGAAGATTTGCAGCTCCTTCGTTTATAAGATTATTTCCTCCCAATTTGATCTCTATAAGTCCATATGACCCGTTTCCCAAATGAACCACAGCATCACATTCCAAATTGTTTTTGTCACGATAATGATAGACGGTACCATTAAGAGCATCTGCGTACACCCTTAAATCACGAATACAAAGTGTCTCGAATATCAGGCCAAATGTGTTAAGGTCATTGATAAGATCCTCTGGTCCTAATCCTAATGCGGCGGTTGCTATCGACGGATCAATGAAATATCTTGTGTCTGATGTGCGAATTGCTGTTTTTGATCGCAGGTTTGGATTCCATGCAAGAGAATCCTCTATTACGAAGATTTTTTTTAGAGCTTTGATATATGCGTATATTGTATTTTCACTCAAATCATCACTTTCATTGGCTTTAATGTCGGCAAGTATCGTTCCTGCACTTGCTTGCGACCCTTGGTTTCTCGAGTAGGAACGCATCAACCTTTTGGCAAGTTCGGGATCTCGATTCACATCATCTACCAAATGTGGCGTTTGGCAGAATTTTGATGTGGCATTTGGCAGAATTTTGATGTGGCGTTTGGCAACGTGTGGAGGAGTTCGAAATGTATTCCTGCCACAAAGGTAGGAAAAGGAGATGTAACTTGCCGTAAATTATTTGTAATTTTGCACGACAAGAAAATATTGGAATATGAATATTGAGGTGATACGTGGTGAGGCAGAGTGGCAGCGAGCCGGAGCCTATTCAGTCAGGATTCTGGGAATGAACCGTCAGCATAATATCTCGTTGAGAGAGGAATTCGACGAGCATGATTGTGATGGCACAAGATATATTATCCTGCTCGACGACGGTTATCCCGTCGCCACATGCCGTTTCTACGAGGTCAATCCAGAGTCTGTCACATTAGGTCGTGTTGTAGTGCTCCCGGAATATAGAGGCAAACATCTTGGCGACCGTGTGATTGCCGAAGCCGAACAGTGGATTAGTGAGTTGGGATACAAAAAGATAGAGATCGAGAGCCGTACCGTCGCCATCGGTTTTTATGAGAAAAACGGATTCGTGATAGTCAACGACGACATCATCAAAAGCGGATGCTTTGACTGTGTGAGAATGGAGAAGAGAGTGGGCCTCTAAGGAATTTCACCACAGAGACACAGAGATCACAGAGAAATCCTGACGGATTTTGATGGAGATTGGGAGAACGTAAAATTTCCGTAAATGATTCGTAAAATTCGACGTGGGAACGAACACGAATTGTCATGAATTTGCCACGAATTGATTCATAAATTGAGTTTGGATATTGTGTCAGGAAAACCACAAACGTGAAAAACAAAAACGGAGAAAACGTTTTCCCTGAAAGGGATAAATCTCTCAGCCCAGGGTAAAGCGAAGCGACACCCTGGGATTATGTAACCAACAAATTGCAACGCCCTGAAAGGGCAATGCCATATATCCAATTATGTAAAACGTAAAATTTCCGAAAATGATTCGAAAATTCGACGTGGGAAACGAACACGAATTGCACGGATTGTTCCCAATTATCCCGTAGGGATTCAATATTGGTAGGGATTTAATGTCGGTAGAAAATATGATATAGGGATTATAACATTTCCCGTTAGGGAATATATATAATAAATGAACCAAACAGAAAACAGCGATTTTAATGACAGTTACGAATTGTCCTATATAAAGAATACCAAAGGAATTAAAGTATTTTATATTAATTATTAAGGATAAACAAAAAAGGATAACCATATAGGTTATCCTTAAACATTTCCTTTTATAGTGCAGTATGACAACATATAGAAATCAAGTGCACTTATTTTTAATGCAAAGGTAAAATTAATTAATAAGCAAATTTTTTTGTGCTTTCTATATCTTTTCTATATCAAATCCACTATTATTGCATATTATACTTTTTACTTTTGGACGGGTAATTTTTTGAAAAATTCTCAACAAATCACTTCTTAATTCAGTAGCTCTATTTGAAGAAATTGTTCCAAGTATGTATTTTAGGACAGCAAAAGCTCCATATAATGAGGTTTTTTGAGTTCCCACAAAATTTCCTGCCGGTCCACTGCAAATTGCAACTGGCATATTAATATCATATAACACTTTTCCATGAGCACAGGCGTTTCTCAATCTGCGTATTGTATGAAGATAATCAATAAACGTATTATAGCCATCTATTCCATAAATTCTTGAAATATCACTTTTTATTTTTCCGTCCTTTATGTTTTCATAGAGTGAGATGATGATTCCAAAACTAAAATATTCAATAACTTTCCAAGCTTGAACATTTTTATTTTTATGTGTTTTCTTATGCTCTTTAATGACGTCTTCAGAATTAACATCACTTAATGCTTTAATATATGCTTCTTC
>JAZUGF010000017.1:0-16253 GCA_045641065.1 Paludibacteraceae bacterium
TCTTCGCTATTGCCTTCAACCTAAAGAAAATGTGCTCAAAGATGAGAAAATCGGCCTAAAACGGAGGAGAGATCCCCGTTTTAGACCGATTTTTTTCTTTTATGAAAATTTCAACTCGTGAGAATCGAATATTTAAGTCAATTTTTGATTTTTTCGATTTTCAAATATCCATTCAAGTCTCAAAGAGTTAAAAAGAGAGTATATCGCAACTTTCTTAGTTTTGATACACCCTCTTTCTTATTAAGAACTCTTGGTTACAAGGATTTTTCACAAGGTGCTGCCTGAAATGTAATAATCATTTTAAAAATTCGCCCCCACAAACCTTAACCATAAAATCAATAAAATTTTATCATTATGTGGAACAAAGTAGATATGGTTGGAAAAGTCCTTGTCGATAATGGATTCTATAAAGCAGTTGGGAATCATTATGGATTTATCAATGGAGCAACCGCATGGGTGGCAGTACCAATGTCGATTAAGCAATGGAATGATGTATGTCTTTGTTTAGTGGCAAGACCACATGAGTTTTATTCGAGGATTAACTGGAAAACAAGGACCATTACAGTAAGATACATCTATGGTGATGATATTTACATTGTATTTAAGGTACATCGCCATTACATGTATGTGATGTCTTTCTCTGAATTGTATGGATTATATCCATCACTTGTAGACTCAAAATAAGGCAATTATATACAAGTTGTACAAACACGCTTATTTTTTTCTCTCGCCCTACGTACCTAAAATACCATCTCAGTAAATCATTTTTTTAACCACTTACGGAGGAGTAATTTTAAAATACCTTCTCCGTAACACCAATGCGGGACGCCGTCCTTTCGACCCTGTTTTATGATTAAGGTCATGTTTATACAAAGGATGTACTGCCTGAGCGACAAGCAGACGGAATATCAGATAAAGGGTCGGACCTGTTTCCGCCAGTTCTTGGGTATATGGACTCATTACAGAGGATGACAAAGGACATTTGGCTTGATTCCGGATACACAGGTTTGGAAGATGCACATGATGAAAATTAGATGCTACTTCCAAAATCCACGACGACCGTCGTCCCTCTGCCCAATTCAGACACGAATGATATATCTACATTGAACCTGCTGAGAATTTCTCTCGACAATGCTAAACCTATGCCTGCCCCTTTGGCATCGGATGTGTTTGATGCCCTATAAAATGGTTGTGTGATATTTTTCAATTCATCCTTTGGTATACCTATCCCATTGTCGTTGATGATTATCTTACGATTGTTCACGCTGACTTTGACAGGTTCATGTTTTGAATATTTATGGGCATTGCTGATGATGTTTCGTATCGCAATACGCAATAGGTCTTCTTTGATTTTTATGGAAAAACTGTTTACGACTTCTATGTTAGTCTTATCGTCTGCAAACGACTGCATAAAATTGCCAACATTCACTTCATTCAATGAGTCTGGATCAAAATGTTCCGAACGAGTATGAGAGAAGAGCAACAGATTTTTCATGATACTTATTACTCGCTCAGCCTCAAGACTGATTTTCTGAAGCGATTGTTTGTATTCGTCGACGGTACGTGTTTTGATCAAAGCCACCTCACACTCTCCTTGAATAGCAGTCAGAGGGTTGTTGATTTCATGGGATGCATTATTGACGAAGAGCTTTTCCGTCTGATAATTGTGGTCAATCTTTTTATAAACTTTTATGGCATAAAGTCTGCTAATTAAGAACAGGACAATGCCTGTGGCAAAAACCAACAACACTAGTGAGTAACCGAATGTTTTGCTTATTTCAGAGATATATGGATTACGGCTCAACACAACTACCGCAAACACTCCTTCATTATCGTCGTAGACAAGGGCCAATCCGATCTCTCCGTTTTTATGGAATCTTACAATACTATCGTTAGTGAGTTCTTCAATTTCATTTTTTGTGAGAAATTCTCCAAGATGGGATTCTGCCTCCGCTCTATTCTGCATATTGATGAATAATTCGCGCGACGTGGGAATGCTTTGTTCTCGATTGTACACTATCCGTCGGTATTTTTCCGCGCTCAACTCGTCTTTTTCAAAACGCTCCATGGCTACGGCTATTGCCTTCTCTTCCAAATAACGGAAATAGATCTTCTCTGCATAGTGCGACTGCAACACAAAGAATATCACACCTGCAACGACAACCAGTGAAATGGTGATTGCAGAATAGATTAAAGAAACTTGTTGGCCTTTATTCATTGTTTTTTCATCATATATCCCATTCCGATAACAGTATGGATTAGTTTGTCGGAAAATGGATCATCAATCTTGTTTCTAATGTAGCGGACATACACGTCGACTATATTAGTGTTGGTGTCAAAGTCTTTGTCCCACACGTCACGCAACAATTGGCTGCGCGAGAGCACTTCGTCGTGATGCAATACGAAATATTCAAGCAGACGGTACTCTCTGACGCTTAGCTCCACATCCAGACTGCCTCTTGATGCTTTATGTGTCGATGGATCACATTTCAAGTCGGCATATTGGACCATATTATTATTAGCTGCGAATGAAGATCGTCGCAACAATGCTTCTATGCGCGCAAGAAGCTCCACAAACTTGAATGGTTTGACCAAGTAATCATCCGCACCCGCGTGAAGCCCCATCACAACGTCGTCCGTAGTGCCTAATGCCGTCAGCATCAACACTGGCACAGAGTAGGAATAGTTGGCTCGGATGAGTTTGCATACGTCTAATCCGCTCTTTCCTGGCATGCGTATGTCAAGAATGACAAGATCAAAAAGACATTCTTCGCTTAAAATATTCCAAGCCTCATCCCCGTTGTTAGCTACGGTGACGGAATATCCATAATCCTCCAATCCACGTTTTACAAAATCGCAGATGTTTAGTTCATCTTCAGCAATGAATATTTTCTTCTTTTCTGCCATAGAATTTTCACGTAAAGAGAGTTCCGTTTTGATGGAACTCCCTTCTAAATAAACTTAACTAACACAAAGAAAATAAATATCTTGCATGGTTACAACTTTCGACGTTGCAATATGCCTGTTTTGTCGTAGATTCTCCAACTGTATATCTTCTCCACGAAAAGAGGGAATATAAGAAGTGTGAAAATCGTAGCGAATATCAGTCCGCCAATGATGACGATTGCCAATGGCCGTTGGCTCTCACTACCGATTCCATGACTTAAGGCTGCTGGAATCAAACCGAATATTGCCATCATTGCGGTCATCAGCACAGCGCGTGTGCGGCTATGAACACTCTTGTCGATTGAATCTTGCAACGTCTCGCCATGACGTATGAAATGCTTGATATCCATAATCATTATCACTCCGTTCTGGATGCAGATACCAAACAAACAGATGAATCCGATTCCTGCGGAAATGGAGAAATTGAAGCCTGTAATGAGTAAGATCAGGATTCCTCCGACAGCGGCGAATGGGACATTGAGCAACACAAGTGAGGCGTCTCTGGCGTTCCCGAACAGTATGTATAAAATGGCGAATATAATCAGAATACTGATTGGCACCACTTGTGCCAGACGCGATGATGCTCGTTGTTGATTCTCAAAATCACCTTTCCATTCTATCCTGTATCCTTCAGACAGTGGCACATTCATACTCACTTTCTTCTGCGACTCCGCCACCGCACTTCCCATATCTCTGTCGCGCACGGAGAACTTCACCGCACAGTAGCGTTCTTGTCCATCACGATAGATAATCAGCGGACCGGTGATTAGACGGATGTCTGCTAGTTCACCAATAGGAATCATTGCTCCTTCACAATTCTCTACTTTGATCTTTGCAATTTCATTCTCGTCTTTACGAAAAGGTTTGTCGTAACGGACAACAAGATCAAATTTTCGCTCTTCTTCATATACTTGCGACGCGACTTTGCCACCAATAGCCATCTCGATAGTAGACTGCACATCATCTTTGCTTACGCCATAACGAGCCAATCGACTTTCGTCCAAGTTAATCTGAATCTCTGGTTGACCAATATTACGCAACACACCAAGGTCGGCAATTCCAGGGATAGGCTGCATTGTCTTTGCCACCTTCTCCGCTATACGTTCTGATTCATACAGATCTTTTCCATAAATCTTAGCGACGATTGCTCCTTTCACTCCGCTCACAGCCTCTTCAACATTATCACTGATCGGTTGTGAGAAATTGAAATCTATGCCTTTATGTTGGCTCAATTTCTGATTCATCTTCTCCATAAGCTCCTCCTTTGTCATTCCAGATTTCCACTCGTTTTCTGGATGAATCTTGACGAACAACTCGATATTATAGAATCCGGTAGCGTCGGTGCCATCGTTCGGGCGGCCAGTCTGGGTGATAACCTCCTTCACTTCCGCAAACTCTCCGACTTCTGATCTTAGCTGTTTGGCCATTTTCGTGCTTTCGGCAAGTGAGATACTTTGTGGCATTGTAGCTCTGATATAGATGCTTCCCTCGTTCATTTCGGGAAGGAATTCAGTCCCCAACAGGGCGAAAGCAGATAGCCCGGCTATCATCACCACCGTCGCTCCAACGATTACCTTGCAGGCATTCCTATGACACCATGCAAACGTTTTGTCTGTGATATCGTATATAAGTTCAAGGAAACGATTGCGTTTCTCCTTCACATTCTTACCAAGTAGCATTCGGGAGAGGACAGGCACAAGCGTAAGTGTGAAAAGCAGAGCCCCAAGTAGTGCGAATCCGAGTGTGAAAGCAAGTGGAGAAAACATTTTGCCCTCCACTTTCTGGAACGAGAAAATCGGAATCAGAGCTGTGATTATGATAAGTTTGGAGAAAAACACCGACTTGGCTTTTGTCCTTGCTGTAGTACGGATGACTCCTCCCTTGCTAAGTTTGCCAAAAGCCTCCATTCCTATTGCCCTTGCTTTTTCATCCAGTGCGACGAAGAGTGCCTCCACCATCACCACAGCGCCGTCTATTATTATTCCGAAATCGATCGCTCCCATAGATAACAGGTTGGCACTCATTCCTTTCAAATGCAGACAAATGAATGCGAAAAGTAGAGCAAGGGGTATAACAGTGGCCACAATGAATGTCGTTCTCCAATCCTTCATAAATAGGAATACAATGAGCGTGACGAGAAAAATCCCTTCCAACACATTGTGGAAAACAGTCCCGACGGCAAGATCCACCAGGTCTTCACGGTCGTAGAATGGTTTTATTTCAACACCGTCAGGAAGGAGTTCCTTCTGGATATAGCTGATCTTTTCTTTAAGAGCGGTGATGACTTCCTGTGCATTTTCGCCTTTTCGCATCACAACAATTCCCTCCACCACATCGTCCTCTTCTCCACGTCCTACTTGTCCGAGTCGTGGCTGGCACGATTCATTCACTTTGGCTAAGTTTTTCACGAGGATTGGCGTGCCACCGATATTCTTCACGACAATATTGCCTATCTCCTCAATGTTGTTGATCAACCCAATTCCTCTGACGACGTATGATTGTTGACATTTCTCAATGACGTCGCCACCAACGTTGGTATTGCTTTTTGATATCGCTTCAAAGAGTTCCAGTGAACTTATTCCGTATGTGGCAAGTTTATTAGGATTGACACTCACTTCAAATGTCTTTACTTCTCCACCGAAACTGACGACATCAGCCACTCCCGACACTGTGCGGATATTCCTTTCTACAACCCAGTCCTGAATAGTCTTAAGTTCACGGACAGAATGAGTTTCGCTGCTTAATGTATATCTGAACACCTCGCCCGTAGGCCCTTGCAAAGGTTGGACTTCCGGTTCAACATCATTAGGTAAATCAGCATCTTTAAGCAGGTTATACACCTGTTGTCGAGCAAACTCGTCGTCAACATTATCTTCAAACATTATCGTCACCACTGACAAGCCAAACAATGTCACGCTGCGGATATCCGTCTTCTTCTGAGTAGCGTTCATTGCTATCTCAATCGGGATGGTCACGAATTTCTCAATCTCCTCCGCACTTCTTCCCGACCATTGTGTTATAACAGTGACTTTTGTGTTAGTGACGTCGGGGAACGCATCCACTGGAGTATGCTTAAAGCAGAACACTCCTGTGATTATCATTAGCAAAGTGATACAGAGTATCAGATATTTCCTGTTGAGAGAAAAGGAAATAATAAAATCGATCAGTTTATTCATTATCTTAATGCTTCAAACTCCAACAATGCGTTTTCACTTACTACCATTTCACCTTTGCTGAGGCCAGACGATACAAATGCACACATATCGCCATATCCTGCTATTTTTATCAGCTGTCGACGCAGATGCTTTTCGTCGTCGCATACCACAACATAGTCATGGCCGTTTTCAAAGATTATGCTTTTCGTCGGCACTTGTAGCATCGGACGGATATCATCGGAGATGGAAATATGGACTGTGGCAAACATACCCGGCTTGAGCAAGCCTTGTTTGTTGTCTAAGCAAACCCTTACTTTCATTGTTTTGCTCACATTGTCAAGGATATTGTAGACTTTATTGATGACTCCGTGAAATTTCACATTAGGATATGCCACTACTTCCACAGTCACACTATCTCCCGATTTGACTTTCCAAATGTCGCTTTCGTAGACGTCCGCTATCACCCATACCGTACTGAGGTCTGCTATCTCAAAAGCAGGAGCATCATTGTTGGTCGCATCTATATATGAGTCGTTAAAGACAGATTTGCCGACAACAAAACCATTGATTGGAGAAACGAGAGAGGCCGTTGACATTTTACTATATCCGTTTACTTTCGCCACATTTTCTAATCTTGCCATCTCGGCTCGCAAAATTGTCAGCCCCTCTCTTGCTTCCTGGACGTCCTTGGCTGTTGCCATTTTGTCTGCATACATCTCCTCCAATTGGTTGAGATTTCTTTCCGCCATACGGATTTGTGCATTAGTCTCACTTATCTGCTTCACATGTTCTGCCGCATCTGTGCTGAACACCGTCGCTAACGTCTGTCCTTTCACAACTGGGTCTCCAATCTCCACCTGAATGTTTTGAATTTTACCGGTGCATGGCACAAATATCTTTGCAAGTTTACGTTCATCACAAGCGATATCTCCATTCAGAACCAATTTCCCACGCATTTCTCCAGCAATGACCTCGGTTGTCACAAGATCAACACGGCTTTCCGTCTCTTTAACATCTTCTTTTGACTCTCCTGAGCATGAAGACAGAACTAAAAGTGCAGTTGCAATATATAAGTTTTTCATTTTTAGTTGTTTTGTATATCAAGTGAAACAAATGCTTTGATTAATTCAAGTTTATTCTCGGTGTGTGTGAACTGAACCTCTTTGTAAGTATCAAGGATATCAATCAGTTCAATCAATGAAATATTATGATTCATATATTGACGTTGTACATTCAATATGATCTGTTGCGACATCTCCTCCGCCACTTTGCTCGATTCATCAACCATCTCTTGAAGTTTCAACAGTCTATTCCAATTTTGATCTTTTTCGATAGCTATCACGTCATGTAGATGTTCCTTTTCCAACATTTGAGCTTCAAGATTGTGTTGCGCTGCTTTCACTGTCCCCTGATTACGGTTGAATATCGGGATCGTAAAAGTGACTCCTGCACCAAAATAGTTATGCCCGATGTTTCCGTTCTTATCCCACTCTCCATTTACAGACAATTCTGGCAACCCATTGGCTTTCTGCAGTTTTACATTGTACTCTGCCATCTCAACCTTTTGTTTAGCCATCTTCAAGTCTGGACGACGTTCAACACCCTCTATGATTTCATCTTTTGTAAGATTTTTTATTTGCCCAAGGATTTCTTTTTCATTGATTTGTGGGACGATATGTGTATTCACATCAAATCTAAGCATTGTCCGCAACTCATTTATCTTTGACATCATGTCTATCTCAAGACCTCTAACCTCTTTTTGCAGTTGAACCATTTGACTTTTAATTCTCACGACCTCCAACGCCGAGATATTCCCTTTATTATATTGAGAGTCATAAGACAACAGAATCTTATCAATCACATCTGTTTCCTTTTGCAAGATTGAAATTTTCTGCTTACAATAAAAAATGTCCGCCATTGTGGAATAAAGATCTCTACGCAATAATCTTTTTGTGTCATCCAATGTTGATTTTGAAAGACGCACATTAGCTTCTGCAATTTTGATTCTGTTTGAGCGTTGTCCACCAATGTATATTCTTTGAGATATTTGAATATCGCTCTGTCCCTCTTTCCCACATTCAAAATAACGTCCAGTGACAGGATTATTGATGTTATGCTGGATACTGATCTCTGGATTTTCAAACAATTTCTCCTGACGTAGTTCAGCCTCCGACATTTTCATTTCAACATTTTGCTTATTTATATTGACATTCTTATCACTCAATATCTTTTCTGCATCATCAAAAGAGAGATATAATGTGTCTTGACTTGAATATGAATGTGTGGCATATACTACAAAACAATTAAATGTCAGTATGCAACATAAAGATTTCAGTAAATTCATAATATCTGTTTTAATTATGCCGCAAAGTTATTTGATATGCCTTTTATATTGAAAAATAATAAGTTAGAAGACTATAATATCAAATTAGAAAATTCTAATATCCACTCGCAACCAAGTTGCATTTCTTATTCCATACCTTTGCATTGTAATCAAAAAAGAATCGTAAATAAAAGGATAAAACTATGATTTGGGATTTGCTTTCACCGTTATACGACTTATTAGAAACTGTCTACAATGGCAAGTGTTTCAAGGGTATTGCAGAAGAGATTAAGAATCACGTTGGAAAGGACGACGTTGTGCTTGAATGTGCTTGCGGCACTGGCCTGCTGACTCTGCCTATGGCTCAGACGTGTAAGGAACTTATCGCTACTGACTATTCCGACGGTATGCTAAAGCAGACTCAGAAGAAGGTTGGCGGATATTCCAATACAAAGATTCAAAAGGCAAGTATTCTGGATATTCCTTTTGAGGATAACCGTTTCGACGTCGTGGTGGCGGCTAATGTTATCCATCTTGTCGACGATCCTGCTAAGGCATTGTCTGAGATGAAGAGGGTGTGTAAGCCGGGTGGAAAGTTGATTATCCCAACTTATGTGAATAAGGAGAGTAAGAATTCGATGGTGGCAGCCAAACTGCTTTCTATGCTTGGTGTGGATTTCAAACGCCAATTCAGTTTGGATTCATACAAGGAGTTTTTTATAAAGCATAATGTCGACGTGAAGGAATTCCGCATCGTGGAGGGTAGAATGCCGTGTGCGTTCGCGATATGCCCACTTTAAGTTTAGGCATCCCTTTAATAAAAACTAAAACTCGCTCTAATTTTGTGATATTTATAGCAAAAACTCGCTCTAATTTTGTAGTTTTGTAATATAAAAGTGACTATGATTTTAGGAACAGCGATTATAATCTATTAAATATCAATGTATGGTATATCTAAAAAGGAAACTTGATTCTTTTCTTAAACAATGGAAAGAATCAGAGGACAAAAAACCTTTAATAATCAAAGGAGCAAGACAGATTGGAAAAACAATGTCTGTCGAACATTTTGCTATTGAAAATTATAAAAGTTTCATTAACATCAATTTCGTATCAGAGCCTCAATATAAAACTATTATTCGTGATGGGTATACAGCAGAATCCATAACGAAAAATATTTCAATGCTAAGTCCTAAACATAAATTTATTGAGGGCGAAACACTTATTTTCTTTGATGAATTGCAAGAATTTCCTGAAATAGCCACGTCATTGAAATTCTTCAAATTAGATGGACGGTACGATGTGATATGTTCAGGCTCTTTATTAGGGATACACTATAAACGTATTGAAAGCAATAGTGTAGGACACAAGATTGATTATACTTTGCACTCAATGGATTTTGAAGAATTCCTTTGGGCAAAAGGCTATGAGGAATCTGTAATAGAAGACATGTACAGGCATGTTTTTGAAAGGACTCCATTTTCTGAACTTGAGCATACTGTATTTATGAATCTATTTATGGATTATTGTATACTGGGAGGTATGCCATCCATTATAGAAACGCATATTAAATCTGGCATTTTCGAGGGAATACTAGATATGCAACGTCAACTTATACTTGATTATCAAGAGGATGTGAGGAAATATGTTGTTGGTGTGGAGCAGACTAGAATACTCAATGTTTTTAATAGAATCCCTGTACAACTTGGACAAGACAATAAGAAATTTCAGATTAGCAAGGTGGCTCCAAACGCTAAGGCCAAAGATTATTGGGGCTGTATAGAGTGGCTTGCTGATGCTGGTATTGTGAATATATGCAAATGTCTTAATTTCCCAGAATTGCCGTTAAAGGGTAATGTAGATGACGAAAAATATAAAATATATTTTGCGGACAATGGGTTGCTTGTGGCTCTATTGGATGATGAGGCTCAGGATGATTTAAGAGTAAATCAAAACCTTGGAACCTACAAAGGTGCTTTATATGAAAACATAGTTGCAGAAGCCATTAAGAAATCTGGAGGTGATTTGTTTTATTATAAGCGACAAGATTCTACCCTTGAAGAAGATTTTTTCATGAGAACAAAACGTAATCTTGTACCTATTGAGGTTAAGGCAACAAATGGAAATTCAAAGTCTCTCCAAACGCTTATAAATAGCGATAAATATGGAGATATCTCTTGGGGAATAAAACTAATTAAAGGTAATGTAGGTTATGCAAACAATATATTAACATTGCCTTATTTCTGTGCCTTTCTTCTGAAAAGATATCTAAGAGAATTAGAATGATTTCGTGAAAAAAATAGATGACCTGAAAATGTGTGGTCAGGAGTACTATGGACATTTTCTCGTTATAATTTGTACTTTTGTAGAAAAGCAATATACAAAATGGAAGATCCAACAAATAATTATAGTTCACAAACTCCCCCTTCAGGGGGCCGGGGGGCTTGGGCTCTTTCCCCACTCCTTCTATTCTTTATATGTTACGTAGGAGGAAGCATCGCTCTTGGCGATTTCTACGCTATCCCCATCATCGTGGCGTTTGTGGTGACTTGCCTCTACGCTCTTTTCATCTTCAGAAACGATACTTTCCATAATCGTGTGATGTCTTTCGCACGTGGCGCTGGCAACGAGAATATCATGTATATGGTGCTGATCTTCATCCTTGCGGGTGGATTTGCATCTCTTGCTAAAAGTATCGGAGCGATCGACGCTACTGTCAACCTTTGCCTATATTTTCTACCTGAATCACTTCTGTTGCCAGGCTTATTTATTGCGACGTGTTTGGTATCCATGAGTATCGGCACATCCGTCGGAGCTATTGTGGCTTTGGTACCGTTGGCTGCTGGACTTGCCACTCAAACAGGCAATTGCGTCGCTCTCTACACTGCTTGCATCGTGGGTGGTGCATTCTTCGGTGATAATCTTTCTTTCATCAGCGACACTACCATCGTCGCCACTCGTACACAGGGTATCGCCATGCATGAAAAGTTTAAGGCTAATCTTAAGATTGCTCTTCCTGCAGCGTTGATTGCATTGATTATCTATGTGGTGATGGGCATCGGTTCAGCCGCATCACACAACGTCGAATCTCCCGATTTCATACGTGTGCTTCCATATATAGTTGTGTTGGTGACTGCTGTTTGCGGCATCAACGTCATCATTGTGCTTACTATTGGCATCATCCTTTGCATAGCCCTTGCAATTGGTTTAGACGGTACTGCTTTCAACACCGTTCTTCAATCTATTGACGGAGGTGTAAAAGGAATGAGTGAATTGATCATCGTCACTCTGCTTGCAGGAGGATTGATGGAGTTGATTCGTATAAATGGTGGAATCGACTTGTTGATGAATGCCATCAAACAACGTGTTTTTAGTCGACGTGGTGCTGAGTTGAGCATTGGTGCGCTTGTGGTTGCTGCCGACTTCTGTACTGCCAACAACACTATCGCCATCCTTACAGTCAGCAGCCTTGCTAAAGAAATCGCTGAAAAATTCAAGATTCCGGCTCGACGCGTGGCAAGTCTACTTGATACGTGGAGCTGCATTGCACAGTCTATTATTCCATACGGAGCCCAACTATTATTCGCGTCGGGATTGGCCCAAATTGCTCCAACTGAGATTGTGAGTCATCTCGTCTACCCATATATATTGGCGGTGATTACACTTGGATTCAGTATGATGAAGAAATAATTTTTCAAAAAAATCTCGAAATAATTTGCAGTTCTAAATTAATTGCGTAATTTTGACACAAAATAAAGAAACAAACAAAAAACAAGATACTATGAAACCAATTATCACATCATTATTAGAGACAGACCTATACAAATTCTCAATGGGTCAGGCAATATTCCACCAGTTTCCAAGCTACAAAACTACTTGGACTTTCAAATGCCGTAACAAGGATGTTAAGTTCACAGCCGAAATGGTTGAGGAGGTAAAACGTCAGTTGCAGGAGTATTGTAAACTAAGCTTTACTGAGGAGGAATTGGATTACCTAAGATGCATCGGTGCGAAGAAAGATGCTAACGGCAATATCATAAAGAAGGGTTGGATTAAAGATTCTTATATTGATTTTCTACGTATCTGGCGTCCAAGATTCGAGGATTTTGAAATCAACGATAAAGCAGAATGCGGATTGAATATCGAGGCTACTGGTACATGGCTTAACACAAGTATGTATGAGATCCCAACATTGGCTATCGTCAACGAGGTCTTCTTCCGTATGAACTACGATTATGAGGAGTTAAAGAAGCAATTCCGTCGCAAACTAGATGATAAGGTGAATCTTTTGGAGCAGGATATCTACGAGCTTGGTGCATTCTCTGAATTTGGTCTACGACGTAGATTGTCTGCTGAATGTCAAGAGATGGCTGTGATGGCATTGAAGAATGCGAAGATGAACAACAAGTCTATCTTCGTTGGAACAAGTAACGTCTTCCTTGCTCGCAAGTACAACCTTCTTCCAGTCGGAACAATGGCTCACGAGTGGATTATGTGTGTTGGCCAGGGCAACAGAGCAATCAATCCAGCTTACTCAAATCTTTATAGCCTTCGTGCATGGGTTAACGAGTATAAGGTTCAGAATGGCACAGCTCTTACAGACGCCATCACAACAGACTGTTTCCTACGTGATTTCGACGAGGAGTTCGCAACTGTATTCAGCGGTGTTCGTCACGACTCAGGTGATCCATTTGAGTGGGGCGACAAGATCATTGCTCACTACCAGAAGTTGGGAATCGACCCTAAAACTAAGACTCTTCTATTCAGCGACAGCTTGAATTTTGAGAAGGCAACTAAACTTAAGAAATACTTCGAGGGTAGAGCAAAGACAGCATTCGGAATCGGCACCTTCATTGCCAACGATACAGATGTTCCACCACTAAATATTGTGATGAAGACAACTCTTTGCAACGGTGGTGATGTAGCTAAGATTTCTGACACTCCAGGTAAGGGAATGTGTAAGAATCCTGATTACATCGATTACCTACAGAGAGCAATCGATTGGAGAATGAACCATCCAGAAATGTAATTTAACCTTTAAGACTAAGTGATATGAATAAATGGGAGATTAAAGAGAGAGAAGTGGTGATGAAAACACCAATCGGAAGCTTCGTTACAACAAAGAAGATCGATCCGGCAGGTGTGGAACGCAAATATATCTCAATGCAGTGCCCTGATTGGGTTTGTGCAGTGGTAGAGTTCGGAAACGAGTTCCTGATGGTTAAGCAGTTCAGACATGGCATTAACCGTTTGATAGTAGAGTTTCCATCAGGTATGGTCGACGCGGGAGAGAAGGCAATTGATGCACTTTATCGTGAGTTGGATGAGGAGTTGGGAATCAAGAAGGAGAACATCGTAAAATGTGAGCAGCTCTACACAGGAAGCCCAAATCCAGCATTCATGGAAAACCGTATGACTTGCTACCATGTTGTGATTAACGGTTATGGTGAAAACCATCCAGATGAGGATGAGTTCCTTGACCAAGTGCTTGTTAGCAGAGCAGACATGGAGACTTACGTAAGTGCAGACGACTTCGGTTTGATGATGAGGCTTGCGTGGGAGATGTATAAGAAGAAAGCTTAGAGCTTAGAGTTGAGAGCTTAGAGAAAAAGTAATGTAAAATAACCACAGAGTTATTACTCTGAACGAATTAAAAACGGGAGGATTAATTATGAGAACACTAAAAGATCAGATTGTAGCCTGGATTCAGGACTACTTTGCAAAGAACGGAGATGCGAATACTAAGGCGTTGATTGGTATCAGCGGTGGAAAAGATAGTACTGTTGTAGCTGCAGCTTGTGTGGCAGCACTTGGTAAGGATCGTGTTGTAGGTGTGATGATGCCGAATGGCGTTCAGAAAGATATAAATGACAGTAAGCGAGTATGTGAGTTTTTGGGCATCAAAAACTATGAAATCAATATCAAGGGTGCATACGACGCGTTGGCTGACGAGATCACTACAAAGACTGCAGGAGAGGCTACTCCACAGTTTAAGACTAATACTCCAAGCCGTTTGAGAATGGCGACACTATATGGTGTGGCTGCCATCATCGGAAACTGCCGTATAAGCAACAACGGCAACAAGAGCGAATGTATGATGGGTTACTTCACTATCTGGGGCGACGGTGCAGGTGATTTCGCACCATTGGCCAACCTATATGTAAGCGACGTCATCAGATTAGGACAGGAGTTGGGATTGCCTGAGGATTTGGTTAAGAAGGCACCGAGCGACGGAATGTGTGGTATGACCGACGAGGATAATCTTGGTTTCACATATGCTGAGGTGGAGAAGGTAGCAAGAGGATTCTACGACGATGTAAATCCAGAGACTGCAAAGAAGATCAAGAATAAGATCAACGGAATGCAGTGGAAAGCCAAACTACTTAATCTTCCAAAATTCGTTCCAGAGCAGAAAGTGTTGGCGATTATTGACGCACAGAACGACTTCATTGACGGAAGCCTTGGTGTAGGTATGGAGAAGTGGAAGAAGGCGAAAGCAGCCATCATCGAGTTGATGAAGACAGAGAAATACGACAGCATCGTCTTCACTAAAGATTGGCATCCAGCAAACCACTGCAGCTTCAAGGCACAGGGAGGAATGTGGCCAAACCATTGTGTGGCAGGGCAGAAGGGTGCAGATGTAGACGGTGATTTGTTTGCCGTTGAGATTCCAAGCGTCACTCTAAACAAGGGTTGCGATCCTAACGTAGAGGAGTATGGAATAGACGTGTTGCCAAACGTCGACAATGTGAAAGAGCTTCATCTTGTAGGTCTATGCTACGACTACTGCGTACAGAGCTGTGCAAAGGAGACTGCCAAGACTCATCCGAACACAAGAATCGTAGTGAAGAAGGCAGGCACCGTCGCAATTGATGATAATGCCAAGATCGATTGGGAAGGACTTGGAATAGAGGTTGAATAATTAATATCGGCTACCGTACAGGTCCATCGGACCTATTTCGCGAAAGCGACGGTAGCCGATTCCATGTTTTTGACAACGTCAAAATATGGTGTCGGATGCACGTGTAAACATAGCCCCGGTGTGTAAACCCGGGGCGGATTCGCATAATTGAATTCCATATTCGCAACATTTTCATTATCTTTGCGAAAATTCCATAAAAACGAGATTATGAAATTTCCAATAGGTATACAGACATTTGAAAAGATAATTGAAGGCGGTTATGTCTATGTAGACAAAACTGATCTGGTATACAAATTAGTTTCCTCAGGAGAATATTATTTCTTGAGCCGCCCACGTCGTTTCGGCAAAAGTCTGCTTACCACAACATTGGAGTCTTATTTCCTTGGTAAAAAGGAACTTTTCAAAGGCCTCGCTATTGATTCGTTGGAGACGGAATGGATTGAATATCCGGTTTTTCACCTTGATTTCTCAGGGAATAAGTATATTCACGAGAATGAACTAAGTAGTGTGGTCAATCTGTTTTTGGAAGAATGCGAAAGCAAGTACGATCGTAATTTAAGTGAGGTGACATTTGGATCTCGTTTCCAAGGTGTTATAAAACGTGCATACGAGAAAACCGGAAAGAAAGTGGTTATTCTTGTCGATGAGTATGACAAACCATTGACTGACACCATCGGAAATTCTGACATTCAGGATGCGAACCGCTCTATTTTGCAAGAATTGTATGGGGTATTCAAAAATTCTGACAGATACATCAAATTCACATTCTTGACTGGCGTCACTCGTTATGGCAAATTGGGCATCTTCAGCGCCGCAAATAACCTTAAAGATATTTCCAACGACGATAACTATTCCAGCATTTGTGGTATTTCTGAAAGAGAGTTGCATAAATATTTTGATGGGGAGATTG
>JAZUGF010000018.1:0-26383 GCA_045641065.1 Paludibacteraceae bacterium
ACCCTCGCCTACGAATGATACACAACTCTTAGCAGGAAGAGTGTAAGAGAATGAACCACCATTATTGACAGGATCAAGCTTCTTCATGTTTCTTGACTGGTCTGTGATCCACACATTCCACTGCTGAACCTTTGTACCTGGGACTGAGATATTGATTGTCTTAGCCTCAGTGCTCATATTGACTGCTACGATAACAACATCGTCGTTATTCTTGTAAGCAGATGTGTATACATTATATGTAGGATTGATTGTACAATCTACACGGTAGTATCCTGGACGGATGAATCTTGCATACTGTCCGAACAACCAACCACGCTTAGTGATCTGACCATCCTTTGAATTCTCGTTGTTAGAATCACCGTTGTTGATTAGAGAGTAGTTTCTCTTCAAGTACCACCAAACGTAAGCACTCATGTTTGAAATAGCCATACCACGGTGGATTGAATAAGCAACCTCCAAAGCCTCTGGCCATACGTTAGCACGACATGGAGAACCGTTAGTAGCGTTTGAAGAAGTGTAATACTCAGTCATCCACAACTCCTTGTCAGGATCAGCAGCAATCTTCTGATCACCAAGGTTGTATTTGAAGAAGTTATCACTTGTAGAAGCACCACTTGCATAGAAGTGTGTTCCAAGGATATCAATGTTCTTTAGAGCATTCGCGTCGTTAAGGATCTTATCATACATACCCTTGCTGTAAGCGAAACTCTCAGCTGTGATAACCTTTGTGCCATTAACACGAAGTTTACCAGCGTAGTTTTTAGCGTAGTCATACACCTGATCAGTGCTCCACCATGTCCAATCGTGACCGTAGTCAGGCTCGTTGGCAAAAGACATAGCGTAAAGACTAACGCCATTATTATACATATAGTTATTAAACTTAACCAAGTGGTCAGTGTATCTTGAGAAAGCACTTGTATTGATTTGCTTCTCATTAGCACGATACTGACATCCATTGTTACCGCAGAATGCAGTAGTCTTAGTAGCCATATCTGCAGAAGGTGTATTCCAAGGTGTTGCGAAGATTTTAACACCCATCTTCTGAACCTTCTTACAAGTTGTAAGCTCACGGCTCCAGTTGTTCTCGCTCTCAGCCACCCAGATACGCATTACAGAAAGACCAAGTTTACCGTCGCCGACGCCGAATAGTTTGTCTACATCATTATCAGTAAGGTCGTAGCCAGTCCAGCATGGATGGTTAATACCTCCAAATCCAGCAATTTTCTGCTTTACATTAGAAAGAGTGACTGTACAGTTCTGAGCTGCAACAGAAGCTGCACCCATCATTGCCAAAGTCGCAATGGTTAGTTTGTTGAGTAATTGTGTTTTCATGATAACTACCTTTTGTTTGTTCAATAATATAAGTCTAATTGTCTTCGCCACTTATCACCATGTTGCCTCCCATTTGCGATTGCAACGTTAGCAAAAATATTTAATGAACCAAAGAAAGAATTTACCAAATACAGACGATTATTTCGCATTAATGCATTTTGGTATGATTCTCCACCATACATGTTACATATAAATACACGATGAAATGGTGATTTTTGAAAAAATTTAGAAATCTTTTATAAAAAAGTTATCAATATTAAACCCTCAAAATTCTATTTTATCAAATCCTTTCATTAATGTAATAACAACTTTTTAAGACAATTATATACGTGTGTCCAAAACTCTTACTTATTAGACGCTCGTCCTTCGGGCTCGCGTTGGAGAGTGGAGTTAGGGCGTTCCGCCCTTAACAATCCTCATTTTGAACAGCAGCCATATAAATACCATTTAAAGCAGTTGTCTCATTGATGTCTGACAAATATACAAATCCACTAATTCTATTCAAACAATATTCAGATTATTTTTCTTAGTTTTGCAACATAAAATGAAAAAACATGACTACTATAGAATCAAAAGAAAAATCAAAGTTACTATCGTCAACTATTGATTTCTTAAGATTTCCATTGATTATGATGGTTATCTTTATTCACATGAGTCCCAAGACGATCAACCTTGTTGACGCCAAATTCAGCATACTTTCAGCAAAGGGGCTGCTAAACCTGATTGAGATTTTATTTTCTCATGTCATTACCAGCGTTACAGTTCCAACATTCTTTGTTATATCCGGATTCCTATTCTTCAACAATTTCCATGAATGGTCGTGGGAGGGTTATAAAAAGAAAATGTCCAACAGAGTAAAGACGCTGCTCATTCCTTACATAATATGGAATCTTATTCCGTTTATTTTATACATTGCGTCGATTTACAGAAGTGATATCAAAGCAGGAAACTCCACTTCATACCTAAAGACTTTTTTCTTTGAAAAGATATGGCACGTCTTTTACGACTTTAACTTATGGGAGAGTTCAAAAACAGACTGGTTGGGAAATCAGCTTAGTTCTTCAGCCCCATTTGACGTTCCATTATGGTATATACGTGATCTTTTTGTTGTTTCACTGTTAACTCCTCTTATCTATTTTGCGATCAAACGATTAAAAATAGGAGTGGTTATTGTACTGTTTTTCGCATACATCTCTAAAATTTGGACACAACTTCCTGGTTTGGATATTGAATCAGTGTTTTTCTTTACCACAGGAGCTTACTTTGCAATAAACAAACTAAATATTGTTGAATTTGTTCACAAATATAAATACATCATATTGCCAACCAGCCTTATTCTTTTAGTTGTGTGTACAATTTATGATGCAGGCAGAACAGACATTGGACACAATATTATCCCATTTTATGTATGCACTGGTGTTTTAACAGCTTTCTTTATCGCTTCAACATGTATCTCCAAATACAATATGAAACCAAACAAGCTACTTACATCAGCATGCTTTTTCATTTTTGCCTTTCACGAGGTGCCGCTGCCATTTATAGATTGTCTATTGAATTATGTGCAGAATATAATACATTCAATCATTCCAGGACACTCTATATCAGAAAATAGTTTCTGCTATATCACTGCTCCGTTTATAACAGCGGCAATTTGTATCCTAATATTTATGATCCTGAAGAAAATTGCTCCAAGAGTAGTAAAGGTCATCTGCGGCAACAGATAATCTACACTACTCTGCTCAAAACATCCTTTCCTTCGAAGAAAAGGGTGATATTTTTGACTGCATATCTTCCCATTGCGATGCGAGCCTCCACCGTCGCTGTACCAATATGAGGAACAACTATAACATTATCTCTGCCAAGTAAGCCTTCGTGGATTTGAGGTTCCTTCTCAAAAACATCAAGTCCGGCACCACCGACGTGGCCACGCTCCAGAGATTCCACTAAAGCAGCCTCATCAATCACAGGTCCACGAGCAGTATTCACGATGAAAACGCCCTTTTTCATTTTGGCTAGAGCACTCGCGTCGATCAAATGATGAGTGGATTCATCCAAAGGCGTATGTAAAGAGATATAATCTGATTGCGACAGAAGTGTATCCATAGAGACGTACTCAGCCGAATATCTCTTCTCTATATCCTCAGGCAGACGGTGTCTATTATAATAGATGATTCTCATTCCAGACGCGATTGCACGTTTGGCTACCGACTGACCGATGCGACCCATGCCAACGATTCCTAAAGTCTTATTATAAAGACCGGTGCCGAGATTCTCCATCACACCCCAGCGAATGGAATCGTGAGTCTGCAGTTTACGGTTACATTCCGCCACTCTTCGTGATAAAGCCGACATGAGAGCAAATGCCAATTCCGCAGTCGGTTCAATCACAGGATCTGGAGTGTTAGTCACAACAATTCCCTTAGACTTCGCATATTCAATATCCACGTTGTTGAAACCTACCCCAAAATTAGAGATAATCTTCAAGCGAGCCCCCGCGTCGATAATATCCTTATCAATCGGAAAATTGAACATTGAAAGCAAACCATCACATTCAGGCAAACGCTCGATAATCTCAGCCTTTGTGAAGGTTGGAGCTGATGGCAAAATAAATTCATAATTGTCAGGAGCCTCAGTGAAGCTCTCTTTAAGTATATTATAGGTAACTAAGATTCGAATTTTCATAGTAATATATTTATATAAATTTATTTTCTGTAATTCACCGAGCAACCACCGTTGTCGACGGATCTCCGTCGATAGCAGCCAATTGCTCTGCGATATCATTCAATTCAAGGCATTGATCCCTTGTAATCACCTTTTTCTCCATATGATATTCCCATGGACTTATCTGCAGAAGCCTTCCTTCAGAACAAGCATCGAAACTCTCACCAGAAGGTTTATATAAACGATGAAATCCATTATCTCGAAGCAAAATGATTTTATACCCCCGATTCATTGCCTCACGTAGCACCTCCTTTTCCTTAGGAGATATTGCAGCACTGACCAGAACACCTCCATGTTCACCACAACGAAGCCATTCCTCACGCAAACGAGCAATCTCATCAACCGAATATCTACGATGAACAACAACCGCCACTTTATCCGGAATATCCAACAGGAATCTGTTTCCAACAATCTGACACCGTCGGCCTGCTATATTCATATCATGAAGCACAGTGAAAAATTCCGGATTTTGCTTTTTTATCCATAATCGGCGAGGATTATCATCTAAATAAGTCTTCCAATTATTCAACTGGCCTTCATGAAGAAGAATCTTATCATTATATCCAGATTCAAATAAACTTGGCTTGGAATCAACGGCTGACGCCGAAGAAACAGTAGTAGCGGATATTTTCCACCATGCCCTACTGCATCCTGATTTGAATCCACCAATGATCCTTCCTATATGGATTTTTTCTTCTAAATTTTCCTTCACCCTCAAAATCATATGAATATGGTCTGGCATAATGCACCACCTCCACACTTCTACAGACGGATAAAACTGTGTTATCTTTGCAAATTCTTCATCTCTGATAACTTTACCTAGATCTGACAATTCCACCCAAGCAGAAACTTTATCTTCCCCAATAGCCATCGTAGTCGGCAGTTCTCCGTCACCTACCAAGTTCCCAAGCAAAGGCATTCTGCCATCTACTACCAGCGTCACCATATAGGTTCCTTTCCTGGAATAATCATGCCACGGACTTCTACGTTTCATGGAATGTTTCGTGTCATGCCAGGGAATTCCTTTTGCTATAGCATCTTCTTTTGTCATTTGATTATATTGTTTCTAATCCCACATTATAAGATTCATTTCTCTTTCGCAAAATTAGCAAAATCACGGTGCATATTTCTTGATATTTTATTAATTTTTATCATAATTTCAAAAAACAATAACGACCATGACCGACCAGAAGAGAATATAAGAATCGAAAGCTTAAGAGCAGTTTAAAACCAGCAAATATTCCGAAATAATATTGCACTATTCAATATCCATTTTTATTGTTTAGCAACCAAGGAACAGTTTAATCTCCTCCATCTTGGCTTTTGCAGCATCTCTACCCATCTGATAGACATTACGCATTTTAGCCTCATCTTGTTCTATTCTTCCGATTGGAAGTTCATCTACAGGATAGATCAACAAAGTATTGCCCAATCTTTCCTGCCCATCGATATAATCCAACTGACGATTATACATCAGATGTCTGTTTGCCAAAGCCTCAGCAATCTTTGGTGTTTTACGCAAAAGATGTTTGATCAATTTGATTCCTTTCTGCTGAGTCTTCTTGAATCCTTTAGGCTGAGTCAGAATCACGACGTTACGATCATAGCCTAAACTCTGGAAATATTCCAACGGTATAGAATCTGCCATACCTCCGTCTAAAAGTCGACGTCCATCCAATTCAACTGGTTTTGACACTATCGGTAGCGACGCTGATGCACGAATCCAATCTATCTCGTGGTGATCAACCTCCTCGATTTTATGGTAGACAGCTTCACCTGTATCGACGTCAGTACAAACCACATAGAATTCCATAGGATTATTCTTATACGCCTCGAAGTCGACGCAATCAAGTTCCATCGGCAAAATATGATAGGAAAAATCTGCCCCTACCCAATCACCCGTCTTCAACCATGAACGCAAACCCATGTAGCGCGGTTCATCTTTGAATCGCACATTGTATCGCAGCACACGTCCTGGTTGTTTGGATTTATAGTTACATCCGAAAGTGGATCCAGCCGAGACTCCGATGGCACCCTCAAATATGATACCATTCTCCATCATCTCATCCATCACACCTGCTGTGAACATGCCACGCATGCCTCCACCTTCTAAAATTAGACCTCGTTTCATGGGTTGAATTGTTTGTGCTACAAAATTAATATAAATTAGGACGAATACGAAAACGAATACGAAAACGAATACGAAAACAAATACGAAAACGAATACGAAAACGAATACGAAAACAAATACGAAAACGAATACGAAAACGAATACGAAAACGAATACGAAAACAAATACGAAAACAAATACGAAAACAAAATCACATTAATAGAATTTGTGTATTTTTGCATATATGTTAATCAGACGACACGTAATTAATCAGTTTTCGTTTTCGTCATCGTTATCGTAAAGAAATTATGATAGACCAAATGCTCGAATATAATAAGCAATTCGTAGAATCGAAGGCTTATGAACAGTTTAAGACAAGCAAATATCCCGACAAGAAGATTGCCATCGTAACATGTATGGACACTCGTCTAGTGGAACTTCTTCCCGCTGCACTTGGAATCAAGAATGGCGACGTGAAGATCATCAAGAATGCGGGAGGAACTATAACTAATCCATTCGACTCTACAGTCCGCTCACTACTTGTAGCCATCTATGAACTTGGTGTGAACGAGGTGATGATTATCGGTCACACAGGATGTGGTGTACAAGGCATGGATAGTCAGGAGATGCAGAATCTTATGAGAGAAAGAGGAATAGATGAAGAGCATATCAGTTTAATGAAACACTGTGGCATCGACCTTGATTCATGGCTTCACGGTTTTGATGATACAGAAGCAGCCGTGCTTGAAACCGTCGACTTGGTGAAGAACCATCCACTTGTGCCTAAGGATATCGTCGTCAGAGGATATATTATGGATAGTGAGACGGGAGAGTTGAATACTATTTGAGAGCTTAGCAGCAGTCCAAGATGAGGATTGTTAAGGGCGGAACGCCCTAACTCCTCTCCAACGCGAGCCCAAAGGGCGAGCGTCTAAAAAAAGCATGTTTAGATGACACGTATACAATTACCAAAAGAAATGGCATCGTTGTTTGACGATGCCATTTCTTTTACATATATAAGATTATTCCAGATCACTGAATTTCTTCATCAGCCAATACATCAAAGTAAGGTTGAGAGCTATCACCGCTAAACCACCAACTGCCATTATGATATTCTCAGCGAGTGTATACTGTTGAAGCAAATCATGAACACCGAATGCAAAATACGGAATTAGCAAAAAAGAACTGATTACACCAGGGAAATATAAACGCAAAAAAACTGTATGTAATATATGTATAAATAAGTGTAATCCAAATCCCCAGAACAAAGCACACATTGGCATTGGATCAGCATAAATACCCCAAACCACTGCAATTGTCAAGAAAAGGAACTGTTCAAACACAACTATACCATATTCTAGTTGATTCAAGCCTTTCAATGTGGAAAGTACAGATTTAACCTTCGGATGATTTTTTACAGTTTCATCAAAATATTTCTTTTCCCACTTCCTGCGCATGAACATCTCCTCCAAATCATGGAGAATATATACGACAGGAAACATTATATATAATAATATAGAAAACATAAACTTCAAGTTGTAAATCTGATTACAAAAATAATCAAATTATCCAATCTATAACTAAAACTATCTGATAAAGCACCATCATATGTGACAAAATGCAACTTCAGATGCATAAAATTCACATATATACAGCATTTTGGTATATAATTGAGCATTTTTAGGCACTTCAATATAGCAAAATGTAAAGTTTTTATGAAAATATATAGAAATATGACACTTTAAATTTACGAAAGTTTATACAAAACAAAATTCATTATATTTCAACAAGTTAAATAAATATACGGATAAAATATGCAGAAAATACAAAATTTATTCAAAAATACCATACACTATAAATCAATAAGTTACAAAATATTAACGAATATTATGCAGAAATAAACAAAATTAAACTTCAAAAAAAATTTAGCATTTTGTCAAAAAAAATCCAATTTTCTTTTGCAGAATGAAAATATGTTGTAATTTTGCAAGTGTAAAGAAAGAAACAAGGTTAAACAATTAAAAATTTACGACTATGATTACTTTAATGATTTCTTGCTTGGCAGTTGCATTCGCAGCAAAGGTTTATGTAGTTGAGTCTGCTCTTCACGCTTAATATAACGAAGACGAAGACGAAGACGAAAACAGTTTACTAATAAATAAAATTTACGACTATGGTTACTTTGATGATTTCTTGTTTGGCAGTTGCTTTCGCAGCAAAAGTTTATGTAGTTGAGTCTGCTCTTCACGCTTAACAAAACGTAGACAACAGCAATTTAGTTTACTAACAATTAAAAAATACGACTATGGGAATGACATTAGCTCTACTTTGTGTAGCATCAGCAGTAAGAATCGCATTTACAGTGAACGATTGCAAGAATTTGAATAATAACCAAAATCAGATTAACCGCATTTGATTATGATACCGCAGAAAAATTCAAACAGATTTTAATCCTGATTCAGACGACATTTTGAATCAGGATTTTTTATTTTTAAACATTGGATTATATAACAGTCATACAAAATAAAGACTATCAATGACGTAACCTTAACTAAACATTTCATCTATTTTGCATTTTATTACATACAAGTGCATAGCCAAACGCCTACAAGTCAACACATTCCATTTTTATGTTTTATAACAACTATTCAAATATTCAATTTTCCATTTTTATATATGTATAATCAAACACTATATATTATATTTGCACGACCATTTGAAAAACACTAGTATTATGACAGATAATATGACAGATAAAATAAGATACTCCGATGAGGAATTGGAGGAATTCAGACAAATAATCCTAGAACGACTCGAGAAGTCAAAAAAATCATATGAGGAGTTGAAGGACAACATCACTAATGACAACGGAGAATTGAGTGGTACAGCTCCAACATTCAAGGTATTGGAAGAGGGAGCTACAACTTTGAGCAAGGAATTAAACGGTCTGCTTGCCCAAAAAGAGATGGTATACATAAAATCTCTTGAAGCTGCTTTAGTAAGAATTGAAAACAAGACTTACGGTATCTGCAGAAAGACAGGTAAACTTATTCCTAAAGAGCGTTTACGAGTTGTGCCTCACGCAACTCTTACAGTAGAGGCAAAAATGGAAGACAACAAATAAAATCATATAAAAGCGGAGTTTTTCTCCGCTTTTTTTTATTTCTATAACATACCAACAAGAATTGTTAAATATATTTTAGCATTATTCACATTATTTTTAGCTGTCAGCACACAAATTTTGATTAAATTAGCGAACGAATCAAAAATATAGCTAAAAATGAAACGATATATAATTACAATTCTGCTCGCTGTTGTAGGATTTGTATCTTCTTTGGCAGCGACAATATCCCAAAACACATTGGATGCAATGGGGATCAAAGACAGTTTGATTCTCAAATCAATGGTGATGGATTCTATCCTTCCCTATGATTCAGAACATGCTATCGTAGCAATTCCAGTAAAGGTGGATTCTGCTCGTAATGTATATGATCTATATGTTGCTAAAGTAAAGAGTGCCGACGGTTCTGTTGTTTGCTACGTTAAAGATGATAGTAAGATTGATACTGGCAGACGTAGAAAATACACTTCTCGTCGCTTTGATTTTGCTAATTTCAAACTTAACGATAAAGTGACTGCGTTCGGAATCCGTATGACGGACAGCATCGGTTCAGACTTGTATTTATCCAAGAATGAGTATATGACTCTTTATGCCCCAGATGGCAAGAAGATGCTAAAGGTGCTTGATAATCTTATGATATCAGGAACGAATGATCAGTGGAATCTTCAGAACTGTGAGGGAGACCATTTCACGGAGACTAAGATCGTGGTTATGAGCCGTAAGAAAAAGAAGGCCAACGAATTCCGTGATATTATAATCAAAAACCGTGTTGTATCGGTGAAAAACTTTATCAAGCACGACTCTACAAAGGTTGATTCCACAAAACAAATAGAAACTTCGTCGACTGGTCAAGAGGCTAAGATCGTATCGAAAGCTGTCGTGAAATACAACGATGGCGACATTGTGACTCAAGGAAGCATGAACAATCTCTATATGCATGACAAGATGAACAATATAGATAGCGTCAACGTCGATTCAATCGCTAAGAAACTTGAAACTGAGAAGCAAACAAAGAACAGTCTTTCTGGAGAGGAGCTTGATGACTATCTACTTGAACATGTAGAAGAGGACGAGGATTGCGTCGAAACAACAACTATAGAATGGATGCGTGAATATTACGTGTTCAGAAAAGGAAACTATGTATTAACCGCTGAATAATAACCAACGTGGCTACAATAGGAGGTAAAAAAGAAAAAAGTAAGGGCAAATCACTTGGATTTGAGATGCCTGAGAGTGATAAAGAGGAATTGGTAGACGTTGTGATCTTCAACGACAACGTGACTACATTTGATTTTGTGATTAAGGTTTTGGTTACTGTGTTCTTCTTGCCAAAAGACAAAGCTGTTGAGCTTACATTCAAAGTAGACGAGGAAGGTTCTGCCATAGCTGGAACATACACCGTCGACATCGCAAAATCTAAGAAGGCTCTTGCAGACAGAATGTCGAGAGCAGAGCATTTTCCATTGAAGATTGAACTCTATTCTCACAATTAATCTAACCTTTTTAATAACAATTTAATTAAGCAGCAAAATGCTAAATGTAAGATTCGTAACTGAAATGCTATGCAGAGCTCTATGCTTTGCTCAAGAATACGCATTCCGTCACCGTCACCAGTTTTTGATGCCGGAACACGTGATGCTCGCCCTTACTCGCCAGGTTCCGTTCTACCTTACTTACGGAAAGTATGGAGAGCAGATGATGCGCGAATATCTTGACAAATATGCGGAAGTCGTGCCGGACTTTGTTGACTATGCGGGACCGATTCCATCTTACAATCTTGAACACGCCATTGAGTATGCCAAAGCACTGGTGTATGAGCTAGAACAGAAGAATAATATAAGTGAGAGTGCTTTCAAATTGAATTTGAAGAACTACGCTCACGATGAGAAATATAGGAAGTTTGAGCAAACATGTCTTGAGGATAACGAGGCTACCCTACTTGTCGTTGGCGTGCCTCATCTTGTAATCGGCATGATTGAGGCAGGCTGTAAACTTCCACCTGAATTGGGAGAAAAATCGTCAATTAATATTCATAAACGCATGGCGATTTACTTCTTCTTAGATAAGTATTATAAGTCAACTTACCAGGATGCATGTGAATTGTCGGAGTTCACTTATCAAGATTTTCTTGAAGACAACGAGACTTTCGATTCTCCTTGTTTGTGGAAGACTGAAGATGAGTCGGAAATCATTCCTGAGAATATTCTAAATGAGTTGGAGCGCAGTTTGTGCAACTCATTTGAGAAATATCGTACAGAGGATGATTACGAGACAAAGACTATCCATGCTGAAAATAGCTATGAGATTTCTCCAGACGAACTTGAGAATTTCATGAAGAATGGAAAAATCTTCATCGATTCTATCAAGGAGATCAAAACAAAAGATAAGAAGGGCAATTCTGAACTTGACTCTGAATACGTCACTTGCTTAAACACTCAGGTTGAAAAGAATAAATTCAATTTGATTGGACGCGAGGATGAGCTAAACCGTGCGATGCAGATTCTATGCCGTAAGGATAGAAACAATGTGATTTTCGTGGGAGAAAGTGGAGTTGGAAAGACTGCCATCATCTACGGTCTTGTAGAGGCTATCAACCACGGTGATGTGCCAGAGCGTTTGAAAGACACTATGGTATACGAGCTTAATATTCCGTCACTTATCGCAGGAAGCACGATGTATGGTGAGGTGGAAGGCAAGATGAAGGAGGTTTTGTCTCAGTTTACTGACGAAAAACGCAAAATTCTCATCGTCGACAATATCCACACAATGGCTCCAGCCGAGTCGGACAAGAGCATGGGTAACATGGTGTCGATTCTATTGAACCACGTCGACAATTACAACATCCATATTGTCGGAACATCTTCAGCACAAGAGTTGGAGAAGTCTTCCGTCGGCAACCGTCAGTTCCACGCTCATTTCGAGCAGATCGAGGTGAACGAGCCAAACGATGATGAGTGCAGAAAAATCATTGACGGCAGACTTGACGATTACGAGGAATTCCATAAGATTGAATACACTGACGAGGCTATCAAATTTGCCATCTTCGGTGCAAAGAAATATATCAATAATCGTTACATGCCAGAAAAGGCTCTATCGCTTATTGACGACGCGGGAGCTTGGCGTGAGCTTCATCCATCTGAGGATGGCAAGCAGATAGTCGACAAACCTGAGATTGCCGCTATGTTGGCAAAAATCTGTAAGATTGATTCTCTTGCCGACGATGAGGATGACACAGCTAAATTGATGAATCTCAACGAGCGTATTAAGGATAAGATCTACGGTCAGGATAAGGCCATCCAACATTTGTCGGAGGCTGTACTTACTGCATCTGCCGGGCTATCTGATGATACTAAACCAATGGCTAATCTTTTGTTTGTCGGCCCAACTGGTGTTGGTAAGACAGAGGTGGCTAAGGTGTTGGCTAAAGAGCTTAACATTCCGTTGGTTCGCTTCGATATGAGTGAGTATTCTGAGGAGTACAAGACATCCAACCTAATCGGTTCGTCTCGTGGATATGTGGGTTCAGAAGACGGAGGTTTGCTAACCAACGCTATCCGCAAAACACCACACTGTGTCCTTCTAATCGATGAGATTGAGAAGGCTCATCCAAAAGTGTTCAACATCTTCTTGCAGGTGATGGACTACGCAACTTTGACTGACAGCCGTGGACAGAAAGCTGATTTCCGTCACGTCATCTTGATCATGACATCAAATGCCGGAGTGGAGAATGCAAAACAGGCAGGAGTTGGTTTTGTGGAGAATCAGAACGAAGGCGACGCGATTATGAAGGGAGTTCAGAAAGCATTCAAACCAGAATTCTTGAACCGTCTAACTGCCATCACCCTATTCAACGGCATGACTCGTGAGATGGCAAGCCTCATCTTGAACAAGAAAGTCAAGGAGTTGACAGACAGATTGAAATCAAAGGATGTCAATCTTACTCTTTCCGATTCAGCAAGAGAGATTCTACTTGACAAAGGTTTCTCAGTTAAGTTTGGTGGCCGTGAGATTGATCGCGTCATTACATCTGAGTTGAAACCGTTGTTGACTCGTGAGCTTCTATTCGGATGCTTAAAGAACGGTGGAGATGCAGAGATCACTGTCGACGCAGAGAAGAAGATTATTATTGAGAAGAGATGAGTTCAGAAGAGCAGGAATATTGGGTTTATCAATTGAAAGGCACTCCTTACCAAGTGATTCAACTGCCAGAAAACGCAGAGGAATTTCCACATCCGTTTCTCATTCCAGATGAAAACAGAAGTCCAGACGGGCTTTATGCCATCGGGGGAAATTTGAATCCTGGGTTTGTGTTGAGTGCGTATAGTCAGGGAGCATTACCATGGACAGCATTCAAGAATTTGAAATATGGCATCGACTGGTATTGCCCGCTTGACCGTTTCGTGATATTCCCAGATGAGATACACATCTCCCACTCGATGAAATCACTACTCAACAAAGGAATCTACACCGTCACCAAAGACAAAGATTTTGACGCAGTAATCAGAGCTTGTGCCAAAACCAATGCCAGAGACAATCAAGACGGTGCGTGGCTCGGATCTGAGATCATCAACACCTTCACACGCCTCAACCAACTTGGTTATGCTCATAGCTATGAAGTGTGGAATAAAGAAGGTGAACTTGTTGGTGGACTATATGGCTTGGAAATCAACAACTGTTTCTTAGGAGAAAGCATGTTCTCAATAGAGCCAAGCGGTTCAAAAATAGCGTTGATTGCGATGTGTCAGCAGAAGAATAAATACAAAGTCATTGACTGCCAGTTTGAAACTCCACATTTGAAATCAATGGGTGGCAGACATATCGACATCAACGAATATTTAGAAATAATGTATGGATGATGTTGACGAAAACGAAAACGTTAACGAAAACAAAGAACAAAGACTAATGAAAGTAGTAACACGTATCTTAAATACATTAATGATGTTGCTTGCCAGCACAACACTGGTAGGCCAGAGTTTTGTTTATGTCAATCAAATAGGATATCCGTCAATTGCACAAAAGCAGGCCCTCGTCGCCAATCTCACAGATAAAACATTCTTCGTAAAAGACGCTGTGAGTCACAACGACGTGATGAAAGGCACCGTCTCCGCTTCTAAATTCTGGAGAGAGAGCAATGAAAATATATCGTGGGCTGATTTCAGCAGTTTGACAAAGCCGGGAAAATATTTCATAAAGATTGGCAAAGACAAGAGTGAAACATTTGAAATAAAGGACAATAGCCAAATATACGACGATCTATTGCAAGCCACAGTCAGAAGTTTCTACTACTGGCGAAGTGGAATGGATCTACTTCCAGAGTATGCGACGTGGAAAGGAGTCAACTACGGCAGAAAAGGTGGGCATAAAGACAGCATCGTCTACCTACATGCATCATTGACATCTGCTAAACGACCTGCAGATACAGAGTTGATCAGTCATGGTGGCTGGTACGACGCGGGAGACTATGCCAAGTACACAACCAATGCCGCTATTACTCTCCACACACTGCTTACTTCGTATATTACAGAGTCTAAGCAATACGACACACTAAGTTTCAATATTCCAGAGAGTAACAATTCTACACCGGACATTCTTGATGAAGCGATGTATGAGTTGAAATGGTTGCTTACGATGCAGGATCCAAATGACGGAGGCGTATATAATAAAGTAACACCGTTGAATTTCCCTGGATTTATCATGCCAGCCGACGACAAAGCCGACCGTTATATGATCGGTAAAACAATAGACTGTGCTTACAATTTTGCTGCCACTATGGCATTAGCATCACGCGTCTATGCTGGGAACACCGATTATCCCGATTTCTCTGAGAAAGCAAAGAAAGCTGCAATCAGTGCGTTCAATTACGCAGCAAAGCATGGCACATACCATCCATTTGTCAACCCACCTGATTGTAATACAGGAACATACGATTCAGAAAGCGTGGAGGACGAATTATTCTGGGCATCATGTGAGATGTTGATCCTTACGGGTGACAAGAAATATGCAGATAACATCAACCTATTCAAAATCTTCAACGTGCCATATTGGGGCGACGTCGCAACACTCGGACTCATCTCGCTGATGATTAATAGAGATGCCGTTTCAAATGTTCTTGATGTGAATGTCATTGAGAAACGATTCAAAGCATTGGCAGATAACCTATTGGCCATGTATCACTACCAGACAGGCAAAGTTCCAGTGAGAGAATTTGAATGGGGAAGCAATGGTCAGGTTGCCAACAGCGGTATGATTCTTGCATTGGGAAGAAAACTGATGAAAGCAGACAAATACACTGAAGCCGCACAATACTGTTTTGACTATATCCTTGGCTGTAATAGCACAGGTTACTGCTTTGTGACTGGATTCGGTTCATTATCCCCACTCTTCATCCACGACAGACGTTGCAGTGCCGACGGAATTGAAAAGCCAATTCCTGGATATATGGTGGGTGGGCCTAATGTTAAACAGACTACAGATTGTGGACGATCAATGTATCCGACTAACAGATATGCAGCACGTGCATACCTCGATGAAGAGTGCAGCTACTCAACCAATGAACCAGCCATCAACTGGAATGCCCCATTGGTATTCTTGACTGCATTTATGAGAGGAGAGTTTAAGTAAATGCTAAATTTGAAATGCAAAATGCCAAATGAGGATTGTTAAGGGCCCATGTTTGATTTATTTGGCCCTAACCCACCCCACCAACGCAAGTCCGCAAGGACGACCGTAAAAGAACAATTTGGACAACATCTATATAATGCTTAATTTATATAAATAATGACAGCGAAAAATAGCAAAGACAAAATGTTGGAGATCGTAAAGGAGATCTGCACCTATTATGAAGACGATTTTATCATATTGAATGACATACGCAAATTAGCTGCTTGCGACATTCCACTTAATGTTCTTGTGGACGACACCAACCTTGTACTTTATTGTGCGGCTGGCAAACTCAAACTTGATGTCAACCTTGTCTCATACGAGCTTCATGAACGTCAGATTCTTATCTGTCCACCCAAAGCTGAATTAACAAACTATGAGATTAGCGAGGATTGTTATTGCCACGGACTTTCCCTAAGTACAAACACATTGCAGGGAGCATTGAAGAACAATATCAGTTTGTGGAATAAATGCATCTACGTTGACAAAGTGAACACGCTTACTCTAAGTGAAGATGGAGAAGACGTGTGGATAAAATACTACGATTTGTTGGCTGCAAAGATCATGAGTGAGGAGATCAACTCGTATGATGGATTCATCATCAAGTCGCTCATTCACGCAGTCGTATTGGAGTTGTGTGGACGTATGCTGATTAACGCATCTGACATCCTAAAGCAGAGAATGACACAAAACACAAAACAAAGCAGCACTATTTTCCGCAACTATCTTGACCTATTAAACAACACTCCAGTCAAATATCATCCAGTGGAGTACTATGCAAGCCAATTATGTGTTACGCCTAAATACCTTGCCACTGTCTGCAAACAGGAAAGTGGAAAGAGTGCCATTGCTTGGATTCAAGACAGAGTTATCCAAGACATTCAATTTTTATTATCCAAACCAGAATTATCGTTAAAAGAAATTGCCGAGCAAACTGGGTTCGACACCGTCTCACTATTCGGTAGATTTGTACACAAGTATATGGGAGCGTCGCCACGAGACTTGAGGAAGAAGAATGCGGGATAAATATAGTTTCAGATATGTAGCCTCTACGAGGCATTTTCTGTCAGCACGCACTCACGTACCTGCCTAACAATATGCCGCCACTACGTGGCTTGTTAGATAGTACAATCTAACTTTATTGTATATCCATCACTTGAAACCAATTAACCATATACAAAAAGAGCATCAACCAACATTGATGCTCTTTCTGTTATAGAATAAACTACGATTAGAAATCGATACTTTCGCTGACAGCAATCTTGCTCATCTTCTCTGTGATAGGTTGGATGATGTACTGGTAATTCTCTCCCTTCTTAACCGTTTTATCAAAGAAGTTGATCTCCACACCTTTTATAGTTCCAAGAAGTTTGCTATCTCCACCATTTGTTCTTCTGAATACGTTTGTCTTATATATTTTGCAACCGCATTTTTCCCAAGAAACCTCAATTCCTCCCTTTCTATAGTCTGTAGTAAGAACAACGTCTTTTACACACTCCTTCTTGATGTGCTTAGTCTTTAGAGAAGGGCTTTCTCTTTCAGTTTTATTATCGCTCTCATCGGCTACAACCAAACGGTAATAGAATCTTTCTCCTGATGCTGGAATTGTATCAATGAATGACTCAGGGAATTCAGGAGCGTTCCATTCTCCTGCCAAAGTCCACTCTGCATCCTCTCCTACTCTTCTATACAAAGTTTGCTTCACCACATCTGTACTTACACTCTTACGCCACTCAACGTGAATTGTTCCAGCCTCATCCTGATATACATTCTCAAATCGTGCAGGTGCAGGTGGAATTGTATCTGGCTTTAACACCTTGATTGCGTCAGACAAAGGTCCCTGGTTATAATTTCTATCGATAGCTAGAACCTTATAATAGATCTCGTTTGTCAATGAACCCAAGAATAGAGTATCAGTAAAGTATGGCTTCGTAAGGAATGTATCGGATGCTCCAAGGAACTCACTTACTGTATCATTAGAGAAGAATACACGGTAAGCCATGATATCAGGCTCTGTGTTTGGACTCCATGTTAGTTCAACCACACCGGCAGAATCAATAGTTGCCTTCAAACCTGTTGGTGCAGCAGGCGGAACGCTATCGATTGGATGAGCGTAGTAGAAGTTACTTACCGAAACTTGTTTCTGACTCTTACCATATGCTACTACACGATAATAGTTGCTTTCAAGAGTTGTATTGTCGACATAACTGCGCGCTGATCCAGGAAGAAGTTTACCCTTAGTCAAAGAGACGAAAGTTCCTCCATTCACATCCATTTTCTCAGCTCTCTCAATGTCAAAGCCTTTGATTGTCTGGTTGTCAGGATTATCAACCTCCCAATGCAAAGTAGAGATATTCTGCTCATTAATCTTAACATCTTTAAGACTAACCTGTACATTGTAAGGACACTCATAAGAAGCAGTCACAACCTTACTGTATGGACCATTGAAACCGAATCGGCTGATACCACAGAAGCGGTAATAGTAAACCTTGTCACAGCTTGGAAGAGAATCATTCACAGTGATGACATCAGCAGAAGCCTCATCACTTAGAAGGTGCACAATAGGATCTGTATTTAGAACCTTAAACGTCTTTCCATCTACACTTCTTTCTATTTGGAATCCAGAATAATCTCTTCTCAAAGTCTTCATATTCCAAGAGAAGTAGACGCGATGATCTTTATTCTCAACCTTAATTTCCGGCATTGCGGCTGTCTTCTGACGTCTTGTCACTGATACCTTAGCCACACCACTCTTCAAATTGATTCTTGAATCAGCAGCACTGATTCTATACTCATAATGCTGCTGAGTCTGCACATAGTCATCACTAAAGTTCAATCCCATAACTCGGGCCATGTCGATGCTAAATTCACTCTCCAACAAACACATCTTAAACAAGAAGTCAGCATCTTCACTATTCTTCAAGTCTGTGTCGCCAGAATCGTCGTTGTCATCATCTTCAGCATCAGCATCGTCGACTTGAGCATTCTTGATAACCTCATCGGGATGAAGAAGATAGTTGATCATGAACGCTTTATCATTCTTCTGCTCCAACTCTGCAAACTCCTCATATGTGCCGGGCTTTACTACAGTCAACGCCTCCCAAGGTCCACCACCTTGACGTCGCTCTACAACAAAACCCATTTTTGCACACTTCTTATAAACATCTACAGACTGAGGATACCATTTCAACAAAACGAAGTTTCCTCCACAGAATGCGTCCAACTCAATGTCATTATCCTGCGCCATAGACATTGTCGGCATCAATATGGCTAAAAGAGCCACTAGTATATATTTGAAGCTTTTCATCTTATCTCAATTATTTTTGCAAACACTTATCAGAACCTACCGTCATTGATATCTTCACTCCGTGAATCTTGATGAACAAGACGTCCACATCCATACCTACTGTACCTCGAGCATATGCCGGAGCAGGTATTGTACCGTCCATGATTGCGTAGACAGTACCCTTGATGATAGTAAATCTCTTCTTCAACTTCTTCTTCTTGAAAGGAATCTTGATCTTGACATCGACACCGGCAGCACCATTTGCAAAGATATATACATCTCCTCTAGCACGCCACTTAGCCTTACCACAATCATCAGGTCCGATCATCAAGTCACATCCTGCATCAAGTGAGAACTCTGCAAAGACAATCTTACGTTTACTACTACAATCCGTTCCAGCATGGATATCCAAACCGAATGCGAATCCCTTAGCCGATTCAACAACGTCATCTTGTCCTTGTGCTCCTGACTGACTTACCTTGAAATGGTTGGCGACAGTCTCATTCATCGGACTCAATCTGCTTGGAATCTTACCTAGCATGAAGTAAGATCTAGCAGTAAGCATCTTAATGAACTTAAGCTTATTAGGATTCTTGTTTGTTCCTAGATAGAAATGCCATCCGTCAGGACCAGTATATAGATCCATTGTACCAGATCCATTAAGCACCTCACCAAAAGCAACATCAATACCTGCCTGTGTAGCGAACTTTCTTTCAGGTCGGTTGTACTCAGCAGCAAGCCATCCTGAGATAGATCCACTTGTTGTTGAATCCTTAGTTGTCAATGTTGTCATCATTGAAGCCAAACCGATGAACTTAATCTGGTTAAGACCCCACTTGCTATTGAAGTTCATCTCTAGCTCGACGTTGGCATTTACCAACTTGTCGTTACCGATGTACAATCCGACTCCGGCAATAAATCCAAATCCAACGTCTTCAGTCGGAACATAATCATTGACATTTGACAAATGGATCTTCTGTGGATTTCCGACATTATCAAGAATGCTCTTTCCTCCCATACAGTGATATGCACCACCTGAGAATGACTTGATCATCACACATGGAGGGAATACCATGATTGGAGCTCCACCAAATTCAACATTGGCTTTAGCATACCAATACTGGAACTTCTCACCTTCATTCTTCTTCGACTTAACCTTACCGAAGCATGCCTGAGCTCCAATACCGAATCCAAGCTCCTTAAGAGTAAGGTCAACATAACCGCGGAATCCAGTACCGAATGTATCGTTATCCTCAAAGTGTTCAACACATCCATCAAATTTGAATGCTGAGAAGTCTGCGTTCAAACAGATCTTTCTTACGCTCAAATTCTTGAACTTCCACTTGTCAGAATCACCAAATTCAGAATTGATATCCAAACCGAGATCAGCAGCCAATGAATTTTCTCCAGGGATAAGCTTGATCTTAGCATTTAGACCTAAAGCACCACTTGTTGTCTGCTCAAGGTCAACCATATCTGTAACCTTGTCCTTTAGATTAGAAGCCTTGTCTTTGATGCCGTCGGTATCTACACCCATCTTATCCAAAGCATCATTTGCAGTCTTCTTAAGTGCATCTTGGTCAACATCATATCCCCATTCTGGTTTGAATCCATTCTTCGGACTCCATGACAAGCCCTTAAGCTGGACACTCATTCCCGCAAATGAGATTCCTGCCGAACCAATCAAAGACAAACTCTTGACATCTACGTTTGGCTTACGGTTAGAAAATTTCAACTCCTCAAATCGTATACCCTTAAGCGATAGTTTAGAATCAATATTCAACGAACCATCTAAGACAAGAGAAGCTGTAACCGCATTTGTACTATCATTATTCTTGATGTTGAACTCACCAGAAGTCAACTTGATATTAGCACGCTCAGTGAACGGAACCTTGAACTCAGTCTCATGCTGAATCTTGATGCTTGCATTATATGTATAATGGTCTGTTGCCGGGTTATAACCAACGAAGCCTCTAAACTTCAGGTCAGCACCATTAACTACAGAATCCTGTTCGGATGCATTACCCAAGAATGGCACGTTAGCCTCTCCACTAACCAAACCGCTTGTGAAGTCGCCCTGATAGAACTGAACTCCGATAGTATCGATTTGTAGACCCAAACCGGTATTTTTCTTCTTCTGTGTTCCATCTTTGTCATGATTTCCCTTGTTGATGAAATCAGTAAGAAGGACACTACCTGTAAATCCATAGTCATCAATAAAGACATTGCTAACCTCTAGTTTACCAGACTTATCCTTACTATCGTTAAAGTCAAGATCCTTAGGGAAATGGACATTCAACTTACGAAGGAAGAAACCAGTCCAAGCCTCTTCTTTCAAACCAAGAGCGGCATTTTCATCCCAGTAGCCCGACGGGAATGAGAATCCAGCCGCGTTAAGGGAATCACTCAAGTCGACAATAGCGTCCTGTACAGAGAAGACAAAATCACCACATCCCTTGACCTTGAAAGAGTCGCTAAAGCAGATGCTAGCCAAAAAGTCGCCACCATGAATATTAAAATAAGCATAGACGGTTCCAGGACCAGGAGCATTCTTTGCTTCACCACCTTTCCCGTCGCCTTTATTTGCATCACCACTATTAGCAGCCTCAGCACCCGAATTTGCAGGTTGAGTGTTATCGTTATTAGCAGGAGCCGGTTGTGAGCCATCAGACTTTCCATCCGTCTTTCCATCTGACTTTCCATCATTTGTGGCCGGTTTATCAGAAGCAGCATAGATAAACGAGTTACTAAAGATGAAACGGCCGACCAGGTTCATGTCCTGGATACCATTACAGTTGAAAGATACCCAAGTTCTATCATCTGAAGTAGAACACATGCCCAACTCAGAAGGGTTTGTAGGACGCTGAGACAAGATCTCAATCGCCACCTTATCCTTCATCAGAGTGACACGATGATTACTTTCAAGGAAGATCTTAGTATCACTGTTAGCACCAGCAAGACGGATATTCTCACCTGAGAACTTAACGACATGGCTACTATCAGCCGACGACGTAACGAAAGGCAAACCAAGTCCTAAGGATGCGTTGACCAAAGTCTCATCCTCGCTCTCGCTATTAGGGTTCTCACCACGGATGAAGCGAAGAGAATCCAGTTTACAGTTGACACTGAAATTACCGAATTTCTTTTTGAATCCGACAGGCATAGAATAGACGAGACCATTATCCTTAAGATCCTTGATACGCTCGATAGCCTGCTCAGCAGAATTCTTAAGGCTCTCAAAATCCTTAGTCAGGTTGCTGATCGCATCATTATCCTTAAGACCATTAGCATCAGACTGGACCTGCTTGATAAGAGCCTCGATATCCGCCTGAGACATACTGGCATTTTCAAGACCTTCCGACAGATTCTTTAGAGATTCCTTAAGTTTGGCAACCTCAGCACTACCATTGTCTTTAATGGACCCATACATCGTCTTCGACTTCTCGTATACGTCCTTAAAATTGCCCCACGAGTTAGCTATCGTACTCGTGCCACTCTCTGCCCTCGCCCACAGCGGAAGACAGACAAGAACTAGCAATAATATTCTTAATTTATGTAGCATAATTTAGTTATTTTCTGCTTTTATATCATTCATTAACATTTTCCAACATACTACTTTACGAGTCTTTTCATCAAACACAATGCCGATTGTGTGGACTTCCTCACTTTCATTGCTATACTTTTCCGCATAACCTTTAGTTTTTGCCTGCTCCAACGCAGATTCAAGCAACTCCATCTTTTTTGTCTCAGGATCAGCTTCGTCTTTGCTCAACATCTTCAATTCAAACACAAGAGCCATCTTTGCTGTTTGAGCCACGATGTCGACGCGTTGGCTTGCCTCCATGATCTCGCACTGGTTTGGAATACCGAACAGGCAGAACAAAGTGCGGAGATGGTTGCGGAAATAGCCTTCTGTGATTTCGCCAGCATTTTCGTATGGGATGCCAGAGAAGAAATTGCACACTTTCTCCATGAAAGATTCAACGTTTTTATCGTCAAGTGCTTCTGGCAAAGAGACAATAAGAGGTTTAAGCAAACCGTATGTATGAGGCTTGGTAGTCAGTACATTTTGGTACCAACTGTCTCTGATCTCTTTATTAGGAAAATCGTATCTGATTTTCCATTCAGTCAACGAAACCTTTTTCCATTCAGCAATTGAAATATATCCCGACTGGAAAGCTACGGATCTTAGATCAAGTTCATTTAAATCGTATTTGTCATCATTCTCATCTTTCACCCACTCCTTAGTCAAATCCTGCAACTTGAACGGATTATCCTTAACCATGTTAAGCAAGAAACGAGGAGTGCCGGTAGCGATCCAATAATTGTCAAATCTTTGATTTACAAACAACTTGCCTACTGAAACCGGATTATAGACAGATTCGCATCTGCTGACGAATCTCATTCCATTATAGTATTGCTTCATGCACGAAAGAAGTTCATCAGGAGTCATTTCCAACTCTTTGGCTGTTGCTTCAATATGCTCGGCAAAATTCGCACGAAGTTCATCCTCAGTATATCCCAGCAATGTCGCATAATCTTTGTTTCTTGTCAGATCTGTAGGGTTATTTGAACCTGAGAAAAGCGAAACGTGAGCGAATTTGGTTACGCCGGTAATGAATACAAAACGCTCCTTATCGTTAGCGGATTTTAGTTCCTGATAAAAACCTGCCATCAATTCTAGAACATCATTAATATATGGCTTATTCATAGAGTCGAGAATAGGTTTGTCATATTCATCGACAAGAACAACTACCTGTTTATGATATTTCTGATAGGCAAAAAATATTAAATCGTGCAACATTGAGGAAGGACGACTGCTTTCTATTTCAACGTCAAGTGAAATGGCAGCATCTCTCAACTGCAATTTGATTTTTTCCTCTATAGCTTCAACACCCTCATACGACGAGCCACTTGCCAAATCCAGATGGATCACTGGAAACACCTCCCACTCTTCAGGAGCGAGACGTTCGATTTCAAGACCTTTGAATAAATCCTTCTTGCCTTGGAAAAAAGCTTTGAAAGTGGAAAGCAACAGACTCTTGCCGAAACGACGCGGACGAGAAAGGAAGAAACTTTTAGCTTTTCCCATCACAATCTTTGCCACAAATGCAGTCTTGTCGACATACAAAGCCTCACTTTTGATCAAATCCTCAAATGTGAATATATCCGTTGCAATTTCTTTCATTTTCTTTCTTCTTTATTTCGACGCCACAAAGATACTAATTTTCAATGCACAATGCATAATTCGTGTGTGTTACACTTTGCATGTTGCAGAATATCACTTGGGTCAAGTCCAATATAGTCACCTTAATTTATGTAGCATAAATTAGTTATTCTTTAAAGCAATCATTTATTACCTAAGCTTCATCATTTTCTTCACAAAGATGTGTTAGATAGTGGGTCCAAGTAAGCAAAACAGATTTTGGACTCGCTGAGTCCAAATTGTTTGGAAGAGCTACATTAATGGCACGAAAAGCCTCGCTCTGTGCCGACGAGATTATTTTACGGACGTCAGCATAGAGTCCTTCCGAATTTTTATGAATATTCAAAAGTGTTTCTGAGCTCATTTATATTGTTATTATACCGAAAAAACTATAGCTATTCAATATCATCACTCTCTGCCCGCCCACAGCGGAAGACAGACAAGAATAAGCAATAATATTTTTAATTTATGTAGCATAAGTTTTCCATCAAATATTTCTTTGCGAACCAAAATCATCTGGAATCAACAACATGTAATCTTCTATATTCATATTTGTCATTGACCACTTTAATAATCATCCAATTAAAATCTAAATACCACAAAATGTTATCTAGCTAATCATTGAATATTCCGAGAGTTATTAATCATTTGATTTTTTCTAAATTGAAAATTACTCACCACTTCATTCATTTTCTCTTCATTCCAATCCAATAGTTCAAACTGAAACAAACTAGGTTCAGAGCGAGATTCTCTAAAATCATAGAAAAGCAATAAACCTTTTCCTATAGCATCAAATATGACATCAAATTTCATGAATTTCAATTCACATTCCATCAAACCACGTCTAACTTCATTTAGATTATCCTCTTGGTCAAAATACCTTACAACAATTTCAGAATTGGTGATTTTAATTTCAATTATATAAAAGCATGTGTATTTTATAACTTTTGCTTTATATTGTATGTATGGGAAAATCATAAATAACAAAATTGAAAAAACAATGCCCAAAATTGTATTTACATTCCCATTATTAAAATAACAAAGAACGATTAAAACAAACAATAGAGCAAAGTAAGAAAAATAAAGAAGTCTTCTTCCGTTTTTCTTGACTATAAATTCTCGTTCTTCAATAGAAGGTTGTCTATTTACTAAAAAAATTATATCGTCATTCATCTTCTTTAATTATTGAACCAGACACAATACCAGCCACACTTAATACATCCGAAACAGCCTTGAATTTAGTATAATCCTGTGGAGTTAAGAAATTCATAGTTAATACACCCTCAACTATTTGGAAAACAACTTCGATTGTTTTAACTGCAACACAACCGTCATTATCAGTTAGCTCAGCAACGACTTTAACCGGAATATTTATTAATGATGGCGGAACAAATTCGTTCCAAGATCTATTACCAGTTAATCTAAATAATATTTTAGCACCATTTTGTGCAAAAGTATAACCAGCAGAAGTATATGTTAAAATAGTTCTATATTTAGCAGTTTTATCTGCCAAATTTAAAATTTGTTTTCCATATTTTAGTTTACTTGCCCATGCACCAAAGCCAATAACAGAACCTCCTCCAGACTCGGGGGCCGCAGCTACCGCCACAATACCGATAAAAATATATGCGGCGTCTAATAAATTGTCTTTGTCGATAACATTTTTTCCTAAAGTCTTAAAAATATAATGTAAATCATCATGCAAACTTGAGACAACCCTATAATCTTCAATATTTTTTTCGTGCCATTGAGTTTCTGCTTCTTCACATAAATACATACGTGGAGAACCATTATCATGAGTATTATAATAATCTATTAACATCATAGTTCCAGACGATAACTTATAAATATCATAATATGTTCTAAAGAAATTATATGAACTCAATGCAGGATATTCAAATTTGTGAGTAATGATTAGTTTTTTATCCTTTTTATCACATAATTCAC
>JAZUGF010000019.1:0-27935 GCA_045641065.1 Paludibacteraceae bacterium
GATAATTATATGAATTTTAATGTTTTATAATTCGAAAAATATCCTATATTTTCAAGAAATATGAGATATTTTGTACGAAATTTGAAAAATTCAATGAGATTTTAGCGACAAATAGCGACAATTCGTGCACATTCCCCCCAAATGTATCGCTAAGAGGTTTAAGATTTTATATTTCAATAAGATACAATGTCTTCATTTTGTTAGATATACCTACAATAATCAAATGAAAAATGGATAAATGCTAAAATGGTAATGTATTGATATATAATATATTACCATATCCTACCGAACTTTTGGGTAAAATCTGCTGCAAAAGAGCCGTTTTGTCGGAAAATTTTTCCAAAACACCTTGTTTATCATCTGAAATATAGCAAAAATCGCATATTTTAGACCTAAGTTAAAAATACTAAAACTATGATTATAAATCATTTAAACCCCTCTACCGAACTTTTGGGTAAAATCGGCAAGTGCCCCCTAATAAACGAACTGTAAAAAATTTGGGAAAAATATGGCAAAATCAGCCGATATTTTCACTTTTATCCTTACTTTCTCCCCCAGAATACCCTCAAAATAGAAGAAAAATCTCGATTTTTCCCAATTTCTTTATAGTCATAGACGCAATTTCCCAAATTCTTTATAGTTGACAACAAACTTTCCCAATTTTTTTTTAGTCATTTCCCAAATTCTTTATAGTTGCATGAAAAGTATCATAGAGTGTGGGGTGCAATACAAATTCTACTCTATTATCTTATTGACTTTCATTTATATATCTCCCATCTTATGAGTATATTTGTTATATGAAAATAAACAAATATTTATCATTTATGGAGTACCAATTTTCAAAAAGTGCCGTTTACGTTGGCACATACGGCAAGTATAATGACGGCAGTATTGAAGGCAAATGGCTTTGTCTTTCTGACTATTCAGATAAAGCAGATTTCTACAAGGCGTGCCGTGAACTTCACAGAGACGAAAGCGATCCCGAATTTATGTTTCAAGATTGGGAATATATCCCCGACAAAATGATTGGTGAATGCTTCATCAGTGGCTATTGGTGGGATATTTACCATGCTTGCGAAGGAGACGAGGATAAAATCACCTTATTGGTAGATTATCTAGAGAATTACATTTGTTCCTTCAATCTAAAAGGGCGAGATATTCGCCAACTCTTAGAGGAGGCAGAAGATCATAGTTATTGCAAAGTGGAAGAATGGGATGACTACGTACACGATAGAGCGAATAATTACATGGCTCAGTTTCCAGGCTTTGACTCCAACCTGTTTGACTTTGACAAATATAAAGATAGTCTAGAATACGATGTCGTTTGGGGTTCCTACTATTGTTTCTCTCCTTATTAAAATTAGATTCGTTACTCTTTAGTGAGTAACTTTCCCCCTCGCTATCGCTTTGTTCCTAACTTTTAATCTATCGACTTGTTCCTAATGCTTTCCATTCAAAGAGTGTGGGGTGGGTTCCCCTTTTTGAATATCTATCTTATTGATATTTGTTTATTTATATATACTGAATTAAGTATCTTTGTATTGTAAAAATAACGTTAAAACATTCAAGAAAATGAGACATGTTTTTGTAAAGGCAAGTGACTTGATAGACAATCAAGGCTTGCAAGGAGTTTTGGAGTGTGTTGCTTCGGCGTACAATTTATGCTTCTTCCTGCGCGAATACCCATCCCTTCAGGGGAGGGATGATAGCAGGTTGCCAGTCGTGAACTATGTTTTCTAACAAATAACTATCTTTGCACCATGATTGCATACAAGTACAAGCTATATCGAACCGATAAGACGAAACTTCTGGATAAGATGCTTCGCGAAGCTTCGTTTGTGTGGAATCATGCCCTTGCCTTGCAGAAACGCTACTACCAATTATATCACAAGTATATTGGTATCGGACGGATGAAGGCTCACTTTGTAAAGCATATCGACCGTTGCTTGCTTCATTCCCAGACGGTTCAAGAGATTCTGGAACGTCTCGATGAAGCGTATATGCGTTTCTTCAAGCATCTTGCAGTCCGTCCTCCGAAGTTCAAGAAGGCAAAGCACTTCTCTTCGTTCCTTTTCAAACAGGGAGGTTTCAAGCTGGACGGAAACAAGATTTGCATCAACAAGATTTCAAAGACCTACAAGTTCTCGCTATCCCGGGAGTACCTGGGAAAGGTGAAGACGGTCAAGTTCAAGCGCAGTCCTCTCGGGGAATACTACATCATCATCACAACCGATGCTGTTGCCAATGCCTACGGAAAGTCACATAATGGTGCATCCGTCGGTATTGACTTCGGTCTGAAGACCTATATGACGATGAGTGATGGCAACACTGTCGAGAGTCCTCGATACCTGAAGACTGACCTTCCTGCCATCCAGAAGAAGGGACGCAAGCTCTCCATGTGCAAGCAGCACTCCCATCATAGAGAGCAGCGTCGCAAGAATCTGAACCGACAGTATGAGTGCATTGTCAACAAGCGTAATGCCTGGCAATGGGAACTTGCCCATAGACTTTGCCGTCAGTACGACCGTATCTTCATCGAGAACCTTCGCCTTACAGGTATGACGAAGCTCTGGGGAAGGAAGATGTCGGACCTGGCACATGCCGAGTTTGTCAACAAACTGGAGTATGTTGCCGGGAAGTACGGTGTCACAGTCCATAAGATCGACAGATTCTTTCCTTCGAGCAAGACCTGTACTTGTGGGTATGTCAACAAAGAACTCACTCTCAGGGACCGTCATTGGACGTGTCCTGAGTGCGGTACCCGTCACCACCGTGACGAGCTTGCTGCATCTAATATACTTCGGCAGGGCATTGTCGAGTTGGAGAGTGGCCGTAAGACTACATGCCGTCCTAAGACGGCGTAGCAGCCACGTTTGTATCCAAGAATCTCATTCCCTTTAGGGGTGAGAGTATGTCAATATCCATCAGCAATTAAGATAGAAGAGTAATCTCTTTGGTCGCTCCATTTCCTTTGGGGTGACTTTTCCCCTCCCTCTATCGAGGAGTTCCTAACTTTTCACTATCGTCAGGTTCTAACTTGTAGGATTATAATTATAGTGTAGTGTGATACGGAGTGTGGGGTGGCACTCTGGATTTATAGATGTAACATTCTAATATTTAATTATATATACGTTATAAATTCCGTATCTTTGTAGTGTAAGAAATGAGCAATGAGATATTATCGTAATGATAATATATGAGATATATCTATAAGATATAGGAAAAGATAGTAAATGGTAACAGGTGTGTAGTGGTGAAATTTCGCCACTACTCTTTATACTGCCCTCTATCGAGGAGTTTCTAACTAATCCTTTCTTGATTATTTTTACCTTTAGCTTTCTATTTAAGATGTACTGTCATAGAGTGTGGGGTGAAGTCAAGACTCTCTAAAGAGTCTTGTTTGGCATGGGATTCATTATTCCATAACACCTATCTTCTTTAATTGAAAATAGCACTTTGCCGTAGCAGTGACATCTGCCAACGCATTATGTGCGTTTTCAAATTCGTCTCCGAATAATTTTGTATATAGTTCTTGTAATTTTGGATATTTATATCCACCAAGATCTGATCTTCCTTCTAATGCACAAAATTCGGTGCTTTCTTGCATGGTACAACGTTTCTTTTTCCCCCACAATTCTTTATACATTGTCCTTTTTTTCATTCCATACAACTCCGAACAAACTACATTCATATCGAATGCTATGTTGTGAGCAAACACTTCATCCACCATATCAATATCGGACATGAATTTAGCAAGCACCATTCCCAACTCAATTCCATGTTTAGTCGCATAATCATTAGATATGCCGTGAAGTGCAGTGGCTTTTGTGGGGATTAGAAAGCCATTTGGCTTAATAATAAAATTATTCGTTGACAATACTTGCCCCTCGCTATCGGTCATGATCCAAGACAACTGGACCATATGGGGCCAGTTGTCAGCTTTCTCGTAAAAATCCAAATTGAAATCCTTTGGCAATCCCGTTGTCTCGGTATCAAAAAATAAATACAGCTTTTGTTTTTCCATGTTATTTCCATTCTTAATTATGACATAAAGTTACAAAAAATAGACCTAATTCGCAAATAAAATTCGCTATAAATTTGCAATTAAAATATTAATTTTTATTTGATTATCAAGAAACGCCAACCCTCTATCGAGGGTGTTCCTAACCTTTGTTTCTAACCTTTATTAGAGCGTGGGGAGGTGCCCCTGTTTTGTTTCTGTTTACGCAGGAAATTTCGTGTAAAATCTATTAAACATAGATTACTTTTGTATTGTAAAAATAACGTAATAGAGAGAAAAAAATGGAAAGATTTGATCACTTTATGTCTGCGTATGCAGTCAGGTACAAGGGTAAGGGCGATTTCTACGAGCCCTGGCTTCTTAACGGAAGAACTGATGTTCTTTATCTCAAAAAATTAACAGGGAAGAACAAGGGTTCATTCTCTGTTATGACAGGAGAGCTTTCTGACTACTTCGGCTATACCGAGGAAGAATACCAGAAGAAAGTAAAGGAGAAGACAGTTAAAATGTCTTACAAAAACAGAGCAATAGCCGTTTAATGTTGTTGAAGATGGTAGCCGTAGGGTGAGGGAGGGAAGAGGGTAATTTGTTAAATTATAAAATTGAGACTTATGCTATATTTAAATGACAGTGAGAAATTCAGATCTATGAGCAATACGGAGCTTCTAAGCGTCGTATTTGACAAGGAATACAAGTTTATGGAGAAAAGTGCCAATCTCCTTTTTGAAAACGGGTACACTTATGTTTCTACGAAAGAATTCGCAGCCAAGGCGGAAGTTGACGAAGATTCCGCAAAAAAAATATTGGCTGTAGCTGAATTGATGAAGAGACAACCGCATCTAAAAAAGAAAATGCACATATCTTCTACAGATGACGCTTACAATTATGTTGCCGATTTGTTTAAAGGACTGGATCATGAAGAAATGTTTGGTCTATTCTTGAACAACGCAGGGAATGTGGTCAATCTTCAGCGTTTCGCTATTGGAACATACGGAAATGTTTTCGCTGACGTTCGACAGGTTATGAGAGAGGCACTTAATTGTAAAGCAACTTCAATGATTTTGTTCCATAATCATCCGTCTGGATCATTGACTCCAAGTTCTCTAGATATATCTTTAACAAAGAAGTTTCTGGCAGCTGGCGAAATCATGGATATTAATCTTATAGATCATCTTATTGTTACGGATGAATCATATTGCAGTTTGTCTGCAACAACAGATATATTTCCAGATTAATATAAACTTATGCCACCAAATTGCATAAGTTCATTGTAAACTTGCACTATAAAACAAATTTCATTATGAATACAGAAAAACTAAAAGAAAACATGGAAGTAGAATTGTTAGTTCCATATCGAGGTTACAGATGGGGCAGACTGATCTGCTTTTTCGATAACAAATGGCTTGTTCAATTATCCTCTGGGCTTGAAATTCGACTTTTCGCAGACGAAATTAAGGCTGTCTGACAAATTTTGCATTGTTTCAAAAACGACGGTTTTTGACAAAGAATAAAATGTATTAAATTTGTTATGTATTTCCTGGTTTGATTATATCAAAACCTATGTCAAAATCAAAGTGTCAAAATCGTCATGAAAATTGGTTATGCAAGAGTAAGTACAATAGCACAAAACCTCGATCGTCAGATAGACGAATTAAAAACAGAAGGTTGTGACCGAATAATGGAGGAAAAAGAGAGTGGGGGAAAGAAAGATAGACCTGTCTTAAACACAATGCTCGATATGCTGAAAGAAGACGATATTGTAATTGTCTCCGAACTTACACGATTAAGCCGTTCTACCAAGGATCTTTTTGACATAGTAGAAAAGATAGGGAAAGCAGGAGCTAGCATTAAGAGTCTGAAAGAGCCCTGGCTTGACACAACTACTCCATCCGGGAAACTGATGTTTACCCTCATCGCTGGTGTTGCTCAGTTTGAGCGTGACATTATCCGTCTAAGGACAAACGAGGGATTAAAGAGTGCTAGAGCAAGGGGAAGAATGGGAGGCAGACCATCTACTTCTCAGGACAAATTAAAAGACGCTATTATTCTCTATGAAAGTAAAAAATATACTGTCAAAGAGATTTGCGACAAAACTCATATAAGTGCATCTACACTTTATAGAGCTATTAAAAATAAGCTGATTTAGACATATGAGAAAAAAATATTGGACAGAGGAACGATGCCTGGAAGAAGCTAAGAAATACACAAGCAAAGGAGATTTCAAGAAAGAAAACAAATCTGCCTATTATGCAGCATATAAAAATGGATGGTTGGATAATTATACTTGGTTTGAGAAAAAGTCAACTATCTATTGGACGGAGGAGCGATGCCTGGAAGAAGCGAAGAAATACAAGACCATAAAAGAGTTTGATATACATGCAAGTGGAGCGTGTGCTGCTGCACGTAAAAACAAATGGATTCATAAATATGATTTTTTTCAAAAAAGAAAGGCACATAATAGAAAATGGTTTTATGACAACTGCAAAGAGGAAGCTTTGAAATATAAATCAAGGGTTGAATTTAGAAAAGGTAACTCTGGAGCTTACCAGGCGGCGGAAAAAAATGGATGGCTTAATGATTGGTTTGTGCCTCGAATGAAGCAAAACTATTGGAATTACGAAACGTGTTTGGAGGAGGCAAAAAAATACGGTTCAAAATCTGAATTTCTAAAATCAAACGGCTCTGCTTACCAAGTTGCACTAAAAAATGGATGGATCAAGGAGTACTCCTGGTTCCAAAGACCTGTTGCACATAATAAGAAATGGACTTACGAATCCTGCAAAGAGGAGGCGTTGAAATACAAAAAAAGAAAAGAGTTTCAGCATGAATCAAATCAAGCGTATTTGATTTCACGCAAGAACAAATGGCTTGACGATTACTTTCCTCGAAAAAAACATATCTATATATGGACAGAGGAAAATTGTCTGGAAGAAGCTAAGAAATATAAAACTAAATCCGAATTTTTCAGATTATCAAATGGAGCTTATACAGCTGCACGCAAAAACAAATGGCTTCTTAATTACGATTTTTTTCTAACACCACCTCGAAAAAAGAAATGGGGTTATGAAAACTGCAAAGAGGAGGCATTGAAATACAAATCGAGATATGAGTTTCAGCTTGGAAGTAAATATGCATATATAGTTGCGTTTAAGAATGGATGGATAGACGAATATGATTGGTTAAAGAGACCATCCTCAAAAAAATAAAACAATAAGATAGATGGATACGAGATAGTTGGTGGTGACGAAGGTTTTTATGATCCTTATTTAGATAATCTTGCTATAGATATGCTTGAACGTAATGTTGTGCTTGACCAAATTGCCGGCTATTTAGGTTGTGTTAAAGCAGATACCGAATTTGGTGTGTTGTATTTCAAAAAAAATTGACAATTATGGATAAAGGGACATTATTAAAGGATTTTATTTCCAATGCTCAATCAATGATTGAGGATTTGTATGTGGAATGTAACGACCGTGCATGGGAGGGTTGGTTTTGCCCAGTTTGGGTTAAGATAGAAGATGATGAAATTGTGTTGGATGCTGGCGATGCTGTTTCTCAAAACACTACGTTCCGTGATAGCGATGGCGAAACACCTTCTTCCTGGGTAGGATCTATTCCATGTCGCTGGAGTTATTGGAAAGAAGGCGACGCAGAAGCTTGGGGGCAAGAATGTCATGCAGATCCGTCTGAATATGATTACGAGGATTCTATAAGAGGGGAGTTATGGGAGAGTGAAAAATTTGACGAATCTGTAGATGCTATTATAGAAAATGTCAAGACATGGTTATTGAAAATTGAAACAACATGAAAGCAAAATATAACACACACTTATTAGACCAGTTCATCAACAGCCACATAGACAAATGGAAGGACGACATCAGAGAGAAATTTGGCGATGACATTATCAATATTGATGTTTGCGTCTATCCTCGTCAACAGCCATTTATTGCGTTAGTTTGCAGTAATGGCAAAGTGTATCGTGTGACAATAGAATACGATAGAGTAATTGTAGAATTAATGCAGGTAGACGGGGATTGCATAGAGTATGAAGACCCCGTCTTAAAATAATCGCAATTTCATTGCAAAATCATTGCAAAATCATTGCAAAAATGAGCTTTGTTTTGTATCTTTGCAGTATAAATAAAAAAGGCGCACCAGATGCCATAGCAAATCGCAAGGGTATGCGTAAACAAATGAAAAAAGTCGAAGAAAAAGACATGAAGAAACTCTTTACGAAGGAAGAGTTTAAGTTGGCAAAGCATCTTGAAATAGACATTGTGCCTAAATGTAGAGTTAGAAATGCAAGATGGGGCTATGATCTAACCAACGAGTTCGAGAGCAAAGAGGTGGCAGAAAAGGCTATGAAAAAAAAGGTTTTATCTGTCAGGAAGAAATTGGAGGAATATTGCACGAATTTTTATTATCAAAGGAAGTTCATCAATATCTCTATTCCAGAAGCGTTAAGACTAAAGGAAGAAGAGGCAAAACAGAAGAGCCTCGATAGGAAAAAGGAGGAGCGTCGAAAGACACAGGAACAGACATTGGTCGAATTGTTATCAGATCGATGCGGTAATCCTTTAATGAGAGAAATTGGGGCAGGCATTCGTCTCGGAAGCAACTTGACCTTATCGGAGGTTTCTATTGGTAAGGAAAATAAGTTTGTGATCCATGAGCAAACGGAATGGGTTAAATACACTAACTCCAAATCATTTCCTCATACTTATCGAGAACTTTCGATCTCGATAAAAAAAGGATGGCTTATCAAGACAATCGGAGGTGTTGTCACTTTTCTCCCTCCAAAACAAGATCGCAATGGTGTCTCTTGCGATTATGTATGCCAAGGAAGATCTATTGCGGATGTGGCGTTGGTGCATGGTTTTCTTGTCAAGGGAGAGCATATAAGTGTAGCCGAGGCGAAGACTCTTGCAATCGCTAAGAAAATCAATGCTGATCATCGTGCAGATGCACTCGCAGCTTTGATAGCCAAACGCAAGAGATTGGCAAAAGAAAAGGCTAAACTCACGGACGTGATGGTTACTTTTGATATGTCTCTTAAAAGTGGCAACTGCAAGCCAGGCACACAGTCTTTCGTCAACAAGATTGAAGAGGAACTTGGACATGAGGTGACGGAACTTAGTGCAGATAAGGTTCTGATGTACGGACGTAAGTTTGAAGTAGAATACTACGCAAGAAGAGCTATCAACTATGCAATAGCACATTCAAAGTAAAACTATAAGGCAGGAACATTAGTTCCTGTCTATCTAAATAAAAAAATCATGAATACAATAGAATTGGCATCGATTGCACAAAGATATTACATGGGACTTGTGGCGAGAAATGTCGTGCAAGGATGGGAAAAGTTTGTAGTCACAAATGGAAAGGATTGTATGTTTGTTCATTCAGATTATGAGCCATCTGAAGGAGAAGCTTTGTTCTTTCTTTGTATGAGAAATGGGAACGTGATGTGTGAACTAAAAAAAATCGGGAAATGAGTTGTTCAATCAGAAGATCAAAAGGTCTGGAGTGGGTAATCAGACATGACGAGAGTGGGGTAATGGTAGGTTTCAAAGAAGGAGACTTCAATGACAGCCAGGATGTGCTTTTAGGGGACATCGAACCTAATGCTGCTAAGATAGCGTCCATCATGCGTGAGATCGGAGACCAGGCACAAGAGGTTGAGTTTATCTCTATGTGTGACATGGGGACAAGAAAAGCAATCGTTTCAAACATGAGTGAAACAATGCTCATAGAAGCAGCTGAGAATCTGAAAGGACTCTATTGGCATGAAGACGCAGATGAATTTGCGGACGATATAGATATGATCAATCTAAGCAAATATCTCCGAGAAGTTCTTTCGATGGCAACAGTAGACCAGCTTGAAGAGCTTCTTCGTCTTGTCAACTCATATTGGGTAGATCCTTATGAGATAGACCAGTGGGCTAAAGATGTAAAACAAATGTATAAATAATAAGATTATGGCAACAGATACTAAGACAATCGCAATACGTATTCCTGTGGAATACTGGGATTACCTTGAAAATAAGGAAGGTAGTATGAACGGTGCAATCGTGGACTGCATTGAGAAAACTGTACTGTTTGAGAAGTATGCAATGCGTGACATCCAGGGTGTGTTTTCTCCTGATGAATGGAAGTATATGGCGGATTCCTTGAACGGAACTCTTGTTGATGGAGATTTCCGCTATATCAGCAGTGCATTGGTGGCTCATATCGAAGACTCTGATAAATATGATATGTTGGGAGGAAAATGGAATGTTGATGTAAAGATATTGTGCGATAAGGTGTCTCGTCTTTCTTGTAGCTCAATAGATGCGATCTACCGACGAGTTGAAGCGTTTTGGAATGATCCTGCGAATTTGGATGAATGGGCTAACTATTAATGTTTTTCTTTTCACAGGGAGAGAACATGAGGAAGCTGACCTTATCAGAAGCGATCAAGAGAATGAACGAAAACATATACGAAATGATTGTAGGCGACCGATATGTTGAGTTCTATGAGAAGATGACAGGAAAGTTAGTGCTGACTGTCACAAAAAAATACTTTAACGCTCAAAATCTATATTCATAAAATGGGAGAAAAAGACCTAACTCAATTAGAACATGAATTGGATGACCTTAAAAAGATAGAAAAAAACTTTGAGGTCTCTTTTGCAGAAGTCGCAGAATTGACAAAATTCGTTCTTAAAGCAGTTCCTACAGGAGATCCTTTACATGATATAGCAAGGAGATTGTCCGAATGGGTGTTTGTCAATGAAGAAGCACGGAAAATCCAAGCTTTATTGGACGCCGAAAAAAATACGCAAAACTCATAAAAAAAGTCGTGACGCATCACTGTGTCACGGCTTATGCTTTTAATTACATCGTTCATCGATTCCCTTCGTGAACGGTTTGTTTTAGTCCTGGAACACTCCGATCATTCACAGACCACAAGTATTCTATTATGAATGTTATGTTTAGTTGATGCAAAGATAGTAAATTCAAGGCAAAAAAAGAGACTGACATACGCCAGTCTCCCCAAGAGAAATAAAATGAAGATTGTCACTTCTTACTTTCTTCCAAACTTGCCTTACGGAACTCCTTCATAAGTTTTTCAAGTTCCAAACTAGCTTTTCTAGCTCTTGTACCTGCTGCTTTGTTACCCTCCAAATTCGCATTTGCATCCTTAGTGAATGCTGCGATTGTTTCTGAGATTCTCTCTACTAATTCCTTCATTTTTTACTATTTTTAATTATTCAAATTTACAAAAAAATCACGATATATACAAATATCACGCCTTCATTTTGAACGCCAGAATTATTGATTTTTCGTCATCTTCATCATTGAAAATATACGATACAGTGTCATACTCTCTCATGCTAACAAACTTGCTGTAATCAACAGGAAATACATTATATGCGTCAAGCACTTTAAGTTTATTTTCATAAGAATTGATGGCACAGCTTTGAGATAGCAACATTTTGATTCTTTCAACGACTTTCTCTCTTTGAAAAGAAGGAATATCTGCGATATTCTTCACGACAAAAAGAGGTCCGAATGCGAAAGAAAATCCAGATCTTATTGAGGAAAGGATGATGTCACCCTTTCTCTCAAGATCCTCCTGCCATTCAGCATCCATTTGATTTATGGCATCAAGTTCTCCGTCCGTCAAATACCACATATCATTTCTTCTTGTCGTTCACAAACTCAAACTCGATTGTGTACTTCGTCTCTTCTGTTTCTCCAAATTTTAGTTTTGCAGAAAATGATCCATTTTTACCGTTGAATCCTTTGATGACATCCGTTGTTCCTTTTTCCAGGATTACACTTAACATTTCTGTTGTCACATCAACTCCTGCTTTCTGTTTCCAATTCAAGAAACCACAACCTTTGTCACAGACATATTTCTTTCCATCCTCGATGACAATGTTTCCTCCACATTTAGGGCATTTTAGTCCCGTTTGCTCAACTTTCTTTTCAGGAGCAATCTTTGTCATCTTTCCTTCCTTCAAATCGAATTTAAGAGCTCTTTGATAAGTTCCTGTTTTTCCCGTAAGCGTAAGAAACTCAGTTGTCTTCCCTTCTAGTAATGTTTTCACAATATCTGTTGTAAGAATCACTCCTTGATCCTTGAACATGGACACTTTGCAAGAGTCCGGTTGTCCATAAATACTGTTCTCACACTTGAACAGCATATCGGTCTCTAATATCTCTCCTCCACATACAGGACACTTGATTCCTGTTTCTTTGCGTGGCATATAACGTTTAACGCTATTCTTATCAAAATCATAGTATAACGTTCCCTCATACTTAGATCCGCTTTTTGATGTCAACTTCAATTTTTCAAGTTTGTCTCCTTTCAATAATGCTGCCACATCAGTCTCTGTAAGAGTATAGCCCATCTTAGTGTCCTTAAATATACATATAGGACAGCTATCTTTCTTCAGATAATTATTGTTCTCACATTTGTAAGTTTTATCAGTCTCTACAATCTTACCTCCGCATTTAGGACATACCATGTTTGTCTCTCTACGCATAGGCATAACGTACTTGATTCTTTTTTCCTCTACGTTGTAAGCAAATTTCTTTGCCTTGATTTCACCAGGCTTTACTTCAACCTGGTATTCAGAAGTCTCCTTCAACGCCATCAACGCTAAAAGATCCTTTTTCTTCAAATGAACAGGCTTTGCATCCCTATAAGGGATAAAATCCTTGTTCAAAAAGAATCTGCAAGAGTCAGGATCATCTTTCTTCCTTTGTGAGCATACGTAGAATTTGTCTCTCTCATATACAGCACTGTGACACAAAGGACACTCGCAGACAGGAGCCGGAACATTCTTTCGTATTGAATCACCATCAATATTTAAAAGGGAATCTACAATTTCCTTTGTATAATCCTTTATTTCATCAAGAAAGGCATCCGCTGAATATCTGCCATCCTCAACTTGCTGTAGTTTAGATTCCCATTCCGCAGTCATTTCTACTTTGGCAATATCCTCTCCTCTGACAACATTGTAGAGATCGAGTCCTTTATCTGTAGGAATCAGTTTCTTTCCCTCACTCTTTATGTACTCTCTCTTAAATAGAGTCTCTATTGCAGAAGCACGAGTTGCAGGAGTTCCGATGCCACATTTCTTGATCGCTAGTTTAAGGTTCTTGTCCTCCTTAATCAATCGTCCAGCACCCTCCATGAGCTTCAGCAATGAAGCTTCTGTCAAAATAGGTTCTGGAGTCGTTTGTTTCTCCAACAAATTACAATCTTGCATGTTGCAAATGTCTCCCTCTCGTAATTCAGGCAACTTCTGATTTTCTTCCGATTCGTTTTCTTCTTCATCATCCTTGCCACAAACTGATCTCCATCCCTCTCTCTGAATCGTCATTCCGCTTGCATTGATTTCATCCTCTCCAATCATGAACTTGTATGTGATTTTTTTCTTCAAACAGTTTGGCATAGCAGCCATCACAATTTGCTTACATATCAAGTCATAGACCTTTTTTAAGTGATCAGCGGAAACACCCTTACCTGCAATCTCTTTGAATTCAGCTTCACTCTTCTTAATATTCTCAAAAGTCGGAATGATAGCATGGTGGTCTGACAACTCACTATTATCATACATCGCTTCGTTTTGAGTTCCTGGATTTATTCCTTTACATGCTGCTGAAAATTTGTCGGAATAGGCAAGATCCGCAAGCTTGGATATATTTTCCGCTACAGATTCCTTCATATCCTCCGCAAGATAACGAGATCCAGTTCGGGGATATGTAACCATTTTTGCCTCATACAACGCTTGCACACAGTCCAATGTCTGCTGTGCTTTCATTCCATACTTTTGATTCGCCTTGATCTGCACGTCATCAATGTTGAATGGTAGAGGAGCCTTATCGACCACCTCACTTTCAGTCCTCTTCATTACCTGCCATGCGGACGGAAGTTGTGCCATATAAGCCTCTGCCTGTTCCTTTGTCTCAAACTTTTTAGGTATAGTCACATTGAAGGTCTCTCCATTAGAGGTACCGATTAGCACCTTGACTACCCAATATGGTACTGGTTTGAAGTTTTTGAACTGCAAATATCTTTCACATATCATACATAGTGTAGGTGTCTGAACACGTCCAAGAGAAAGAGGCTCTCCTATACCTGCTGATATGGTCAACGCTCTTGTTGCATTCATTCCGACCAACCAGTCCGCCTCATTTCTGCTTATCGCAGCACCAAAAAGATTGTCGTATTCCTTCGACGGTTTTAGGTCTGCAAACGCTTTTGTCAACGCAGTCTGAGTCAAAGATGATGTCCACAATCTTTTTGTTTCCTTTTTTAAATTAAGATAATTGTAGACATAGCGGAAAATGGCTTCTCCTTCACGACCAGCATCAGCCCCATTAACCAAGAACTCTACATCCTGTCTCTTTGCAAGATTTCTTATTGTTGTTAGCTGTTTCGCCACGTCCTTACGAGTGGTGAAGATAAAATCTTCGGGAATGATAGGCAACTGTTCCTTTTTCCATTGTCCCCTCAACTTTTCATCCAGGTAATAGTCTGGTTCTTCTAGTTCGACCAAATGACCAAACCCCCATGTTACAATCCAACCATTTCCTTCGTAGTAGCCATCATGCTCTGATGTGGCTCCCAATACCTTCGCATAGTCTCTTCCCACCGAAGGTTTCTCGGCATAAACCAACTTCATATTATTAAATTTTTATTGATGTCTGTTTTACATTACTGACATCAAAAGTAAACATTAAACGATTATTCTTTCAGTTATTCAAGTACTGTCTTACTTCACCCATTGCATGTTTGGCAGATTTCCCAAATTCAACGAGCCCTTAACGTCCGACATACGGCAGAAGGGAGTTCGTTGGCTATATCTTCCTTGCACTGATACAGAACATGAAGATGTGCACATTGCTCATTCTGATCAAAATGACTGACTGCACATACATAGTCTATATTGTTTGATTTGTCAGCTTCCTTTTGGATGAAATGGGAACATAGATTAGAAACAGCCTTAATCAAAGTATCCCTGTCTATATCTATATTTTCAAAGTAGATAATGAATGCCTTTTGTAGTCGATTATCTATATCCAGGGACAGTTTCTTTAATATGGAAACCTTTTCTTTTCTTTCCTCGACATCCTTCGCTTTTTTATACAAACTCACTTTCCCATTCTCATATACAAAGAACTCATGGCTATTATGCTTTCGCTGTTGATTCCTGTTCGTTACGAACATATAGTCAAGAAAGTGAGATTTGTGGGAGCCATCGTTAAACCGATAGTCTCCCATAATATTCAAATCCATATATTACCAGTTGAATTTAACTCCTAATGAATAATCAGGTTTTGCATAACTGTCTCCATCGCCAAACAACAACCATTGTCTTGCCTTTACGACTAAAGACACATGGTTCCAAGGGATGAATTCAAAATCAAGTCCTCCAGAAGCTCCGAACACAACATTCTCATGTGTCCAATCCATCACCTTGCAATCCCAAATGTCATATCCTACGTTTCCAGACGCACTTAGGTGCATGTAAAGCCACGTTTTCGGATTCCAAACCTTGAAGCTTGCTCCAACGCCCAACAGAATTGTATTAGTGAAATGGCTAAACTCAAACTCCGCTCTTTCCTGGTCCAACTCAACCAACAATGCTACATCATTGTTGAAATGATAATCATACATCATTCCCACATTCCATCCGTTATAGGCACCTCCACCTCTAACGCCTAATCCCATCTGTCCTTTTGAGTGGATCAACTGTGCCGATGCGACACTTCCTACTAATGCCAATAACAAGGCCAAAACAATTCTCTTCATACTTTTTATTCTTTATTTTTCTCAATAATTTCTGCTTTGATTATATTCTTCTGATTTGCCGAGAACTTCGTATGTCTACCTCCGTTCTGCTCAAACATTTCAAAATATAATTCTCTTTTTTCAGGTATAGTGAATTTCTTGTAGAACAAAACCATGTGGTAAGTATCTTTGCCATGAACGATTTTATCCTTATTTGAATAATAAACGTAAATAGGGGTGATTTCTTCCTCCTGCATGGCTGTTTTCTTACTTATCTTTTTATCCTGGATATATGCTTTCACAAATTCAATGCCATAATCAATACGACTATCGTTAATCATCTGTAGATGAAATGCTATAATATCCTGGTCTGTGAAAATAGAGCACAACTGGAATGTCATCTTGAAATCATTTATTCCAATATCTACAATTTTCCTTCCCTGCTCTACAATCCATTTTGACATTTCCTCCATTTCATTGTCATTTACATTCACCCCCTGGAAAAACGCATTACTCGTTTTTCCACCAAAAGGAATACTTGTCTTTGCCGGGTACTGGTTAAAGTCTACTTCCATAGGATAGACAGTTCCATCTTCAGTAACTACAGTCACCGATGTTTGTATGAAATCATCCGCACTTGACACTGTAGACTTTACCTTCACAATATTGTCAATTTGCTCCGCTTTTTCGCTGATTACGAAATTGCTTCCAAGGCTAATGTCTGTCACCTTACCTGGGAAAATAAGATGTGTTGTGTTCAGACTACTGACCTCCATTTTTGTGGCAGGAATTACAGACGCTTCCGTAACACTTCCATTTATCTTTGCAACATCTACTGCAATATAAGACGGTGAAGATGAATATACCACCTCAAAATTGTAATATTTTCCATCTGTAGTGACAACAGTAAAATTAGTCTTGTCAAAAGCAGGTTCTTCTGCTTTTACTTTGAATATGTTAGTATTCACCTTTTCTGCTTGTATCTGAGTCGATCCTAGATCAGCATACTTGATTTCAGCAGGAAAGGATAAAAACAGATACTTTAAGTCGTTCAACTGAAGCTGAACTGGATTGATGTTGTTCTGAGCATTTCCTGTAACACTTATCACAATCATCAATATTCCGATTATAGTTCGAATTATATTTGTCATATATTTTTGTTTTAATTCTTTTCTCTTATAGTCACTTTATAGTTAGCTGATATATTGACCTTAATTGCCCTATTTTGCCTACTTACCGCATTTTTTGCTCCGTCCACTGCATTTTGAATAAGTGATATTCCAGCCACACCGAATCTCGATTTTCCAGAAGGAATATTCGTATTTGCAGAACTTAATGAACCATCAGCAGTTTCTTTTCCGGCATCCGATATTGCATTGTCAGGAACTTGCAATCCTCTACTTCCATCCTCATCATATATATCGCCTTTGAACGGCAATATCTGATTTTCGAAGTTTACATTATCTATAGAAAGTTGGATTCTTCCTTCCGAAAAACTTACTTTAGCATAAATGCATCTGCTAGCCGGAATAGTCACACCATCTATTGTCATCGGATCAATCAAGCGTAATTTCACTTTACTATTTGTGGTCAAGTTCTTATGCTCTCCGTGCACAACAGCTCTGATGTCATGAGCATTTGAAGATTTCCTTGCCAAAGGATTAGTAAATCCAGACTTCTTTTCTGATACAGGAGACGAAGCTACTTTTTTCTCTTCTGGCTGAGGTTGAGGTTCTTCCTTCATTCCATACCTTTTTTTCATTTCCTCCTCAACTTCCCCCCTTAATTTAGCTTCTAAATCCTCTCCTGAGAGGATAGGTTTTCTTGTTTTTCCTCCCCCCTTCGGCTTTGATGCTCTGAGTTCTTCTTCATATTGTTTCTTCTGAAGTTCGTATTCTCGTTGTTTCTCCTTTAGCATTCTCTCATTCTCTTCGTTGATAGCCTGCATGTCCTGGACTATTTCCTCTGCGTTGATTTCTTGAGGCTCCTCTTCCTCATAAGAAAGCAAATCAAAACTGCTCCCCTCGCTGTAATCCATTTCATTATCAAGTCTTCTCCGTTCTCTATCCCTTGCTTCAAACTTATCGTCTGTAACATCTTCCACTACTGCGGCAGGAAGAGAAGAATTGAACTCATTAACAACTTCTTTTTCAGATTCCGATCCGTCATCCTCAAAAGTCAGCACCAGGACACAACTGATAATAAGGGCACAAAATCCTCCAGCTATCATCAAGTTTCGTGTTTTGTTGTTCAAATCTGCCATTTTTCTTCTACTTTTTCATTATGATATTAAGTGCACTGTCTACCGCAGGATCATTCAAAACCTCCTCGTCACTCAACAGTTCGTTAAGTATAATGTCAGTGCTATCTGTAACAACAGGAGTTGGTGTTTTCTTTACAGACTCTTCCACTTTACTGCTGTTCCACATAACACCTATCACTAGTTTGATAACGATGAAAAGACAAACACCTACACAAGAAAGGACAAATACCTTTTTTCTTTGTGCAAGATCCATATTGTTCATCTTATCCTGCAAGCTGTCAATCTTAGAGTCCAAAAAAGCTTTTTCTTCCTGTTTTTCTTCTCCCACGCTCTCCTTATCAGCCGTGGTCTTTACTTCTTCTTCGTTTATTTCGTTCTCTGCCATTTTTTATCTTATTGAATCATTAATTACTACATCTATTTTTTGTCTCTTTCTCTTTACTGTCTTAATAATGTCGTCCTTGACAATATTCCAGTTACGCACAGACAATCCATTTGGATTCTCCACTGTTCTATAATCGTCTTCCAAATAACATGTCGTTACAACGGAATGAAATTCGATTCTGTCTGAATAGATGACACTCTGCTTTCCGTATAGTATAGCCTTGAAGTTTGCTTCCTTACGGTCGCTGTCTTCTATATCTATACTATCACACATGAACTCAGTGCTGATACTCTCTGCAATCATTTTATTGTACCAACCTCTTTCCTTCTGTTTCTCCACATACTGCAATACACTTTCATCGCTGATATTTTCAGCGTTTGCAATGCTACCATTGATGTTGTCTGCGGTCGGAGTGAGGGAGAAAAGATAGTGATGCAATCTTTTTAAAACTGCCTTTGCCTCGTTGGTACGGTTCAACTGCATATCGTTAGCTAAGGCTACCAGAAGAGTATTGTTTACATCGGCGACAAAGATGGTCTCTCTTTCTTCCTCTGCCTGGTCTAGTCCACTCTTGATTACATAGATTGACAATCCAGTACATATTAGAGTCACTGCAACCACAATGATCTTGGCTATATTGTAGCCTTTCTTATAGTCTATTTCGTTACTCATAATAAATATCTGTGTTATTCTTCAAGTCAGTATTGTCTACAATCTGAAAATTCTCTATCATGAATCCATGAGGTATCTTAGCGGTACGAGCCACATTTCTCAATTCACAAGTAGTAACCAATCTTCTCACTGTCTTTCCACTCGGACGATTGATGCAGGTCTTTCCGTATGTTACAGCCGTGTATGGATAAACGCCAAAGTCTATTTTGCAGGAATCGCACTTATATTGCACTCTGATATTCGCATCACAGATTTGCTTGTAATAGTCATTATGTTCCAACTGCTTGTACTTATCCATAAGAGTTGCGTCACACATCGAGAGGGCTTTACTCATATTGTATCTGATTTCACCATGATCAGGATTAATTGCGAAGAACAGATTGTGTATATCCAGGATCTCAGCTCTCGCTTCTGCCTCTCTGTTCTCCTTAACATTTTGTCCTAAAGCAATCATGACAGGTGTCCTTCCTGTTAGAGCATAAATCTTATTATTCTGCTTCTCCACAAACATGTTAGTGTAGAAATAGGCAAATCCTAATGTGGCGAGGTTGCATACAATCACAACGATAAAAACCACACTCAACGTTTTGACTCCGTATTCTATATTAGCTAAACTTCTCATGCTTTGCTTCCTCCTTTATAAGAATCACCAGACGCCTCTTTCTTTCCTCCCCCACTCATTCTGTTCTTTATCGCAGAACCAATCGCAGATCCAGCCTGATATACAGATGACAATCCTCCTGTAGCCATACTTGCTCCTATGTTCTTGGCTCCGCTTGACATTGCCTGTCCTAACTTCGTTCCTCCAAATTTACTCATTGCTTTTGAAGTTCCGTAGTTAATAGCAGCTCCAGCACTTGCTCCCATCACATTACCTGTAACATCCACTATCTGCCCGGCTACCGAAGGTACCGCCATATAAAGGAATATTGATATTAGGCTTATTCCACATAGAGCAAAGTTTACATACATCAATTCCATACCTGTACCTCCAGCTATACTGTTTGAATCCGTTGATCCCATGATGCCACTCATTGCATAACACATTGAACTTGCCATAACTCCATTGATGATATTAACGATTGCAGGATATAGACTATAAGTGAAGTATTTTCTTATCCATCCCATAATCATTCCATCAGCAGAAGGTAATAAACTTAATGCAAACATAACAGGTCCGAAGAAGATAAGGACACATCTATTGATGAACCCTATCATTATAATGCAAACACTCACTAGGCTTGCAAGGAACTTAACTATCCACATCAAGAATTCCTGCCCCATCTTTTGCCATGAAAGCATTATGTGGTTTATATCCAACGAACTTGTTAAATCATTAAAACCTGATACCACTATTTCTTTCCAAGATTGGTCTGCCTTTTTCTTGACTCCGTTTCCGTCATTCGCTCCTAGCTCCTTTCCCTTCGTCACCTCCTCTTTTTCCTTTGTTACTAGACCATTGGAGTCTAGATTCTTCATTTCTGTTATCCATTTCTCGTTTTGCTCTTTACTTTTTGAGACCTGCTTTGCTTGAAACGCAACACTACATTTAGTGAAGCCACTGGCTATTTCATCCACAATGCCAGACACTAAATTGAAGTTGAGTATCAGAAACCCGATAACAAAAGGTTTGAAGCACCGATACAAATCTATCTGTCCTCCATTTACCCATGACTTCCAAACAATGTTCGCCACATAAAACAAGGCGAAAAATCCGCACAATGCGTTAGCGTACTGACATGCGACAAGCAAATCTCCCTGTAAGCTTGACTGACTCTTATTCACGAAATCTGCCATTTTACCGACAAATTCCATTTGCGTGTTCCAATCGTCTATTGCTGCCATATCGATTACTGATAACTGATTGAAAACATTGATACCATTGCCCTGCTGCTATTTTCTAAGCGTCGCTTTGCTGCTATCATAGAATTAGCATGATTGATTACCTGTATTAGAGACGCATCAACATTGTTAACCGCCATGATTATTTTATCAAGTCGGTCCAGTTTATTGTCTCCATTATCTTTGTCCTTTATATCAGACTCCTTTTTTGCCTGTTCTTCCAATTCTCGTTTGTTACTTATGATAACATTGACTACCGAGCTCGCCTCCGCCAGTATAATAACTTTCTCTCCTTTACTTAAATCACTGTTTTTTGCCAACTGTTTCTTTAAGCCCTCAAACCTATCCATTATGTCAGCCACAATCTGAAACAGACGCTTTACTTTCAGAACAGCGTCAATCCCTTTGTTTATGTTCTCAGTATACAGGTCCATCGTTCTCTTGTATTCCTCCGCTTTCATATTCCAGTCCTCGACAAAAATCTTACTCTGCAAAAGAACTTCTTTGATACTTTCCATATGCTCAGCCGATCGGTTGGCATCCTCAATTATGCTTTCCGCCAATGCGTCGGGATCAGTCACCACTAACTGTCCAAATGCCGGTATCGTGAGCATAACACCTACTGCTAATGCTGTTATCCTACTTCTCATATCATTTCTTTTTTGAATGTAATTTCATATATTCGTTAATAGCACGGCTCATATTGCCGTACTTCTTCTGCAATGCGTATATTTCCTCTTTTTCCTCTTTTCTTGAAGTAAATGCCATAGCTTCACCCCATGAGGTTTCTACTCGATAGACCGCACTGAACTTGCCGTTGAAACTGATAAAAACTTCCTTATACGGAGGATTTACCATTTTATTCACACTTAACGCAAGAGAGGCATCCTTATCGCTCAATGCCAAAGCACTCTTTACCTTGTCAAATCGGTTTGTGAATTTGCTCAAATCTAGAAGAATCTTCACATCCGACTGATTAATGATAGTCTCCTTTACGATAGGACTGCTCAAAAGATCGTCAGGCTCCTGAGTGACTACAGCCACTTCTCCGTTGTGCTTTCGCACTGTCTTGAATAGATAAGTGATGAAATTAGCCATTCCTGCCTTTGAGATCGCTTTCCAAGCCTCCTCTATAAGCATCATTTTTCGTTCATTCGCAGACACTTGTCGCATCTTTGATAAGAAAGTGTCCATGATAATCAATGTGACTACAGGGAACAATATCTCGTTATCTTTGATATTGTCAAGCTCAAACACAACAAATCGCTTTTTTCTCAAATCTATATTTTCCTCTGAGTTAAGCAAATACTCGTATGTTCCACCTATGTAATAGGGAGCAAGAACCTGTAACATGTTGTCGATGTCAAAGTTCTCGATACGAACATTTATCTTCTCTACATATTTTTTATATTCGTCTCGTAAGAACTCATAAAATGTATTGAAGCAAGGTCGTATGCTTCTGTCACTCTGAAGCTTCTCTATATACATCTGCAACGCAGTTCTCAATTGAGTAAGCTCGTTATTATTAAAGTTTTCTTGACGATTCTTCCAAAGTGTCTGTATAAGAGTGCTAAGAGAGATTATCTTTTCCTCAGAATAGAATAGATCCTCTCCCACATAGAAAGGATTGAATTTTACAGGCTCGTCGTCCTTGTATGTATAATATATGCCATCTTCTCCATGCGTAGCATCATTTATCAGACTACATAGCGTTTGATAAGAGTCTCCCACATCAACAATAACGATATGGTCTCCAGACATGTATTTTTGAGATACCATCACGTTTGTGAAGAAAGACTTACCTGATCCGGAAGAACCTAGGATAAACTTATTCTTGTTGTCAATAAGAGTCATCTTCATCGGATAGTTGCTAACGTCTACACATACAGGAATACCGAATTGTCTATCTGTAAGCATCAATCCGTTTCTATCCTCGTCACACAAATCCCTATAATTACTCTCATAATTGAGGAAACAACATGCCTGTGGCAATGTCATCAAAACCTTGAACTCCGAAGGATAGTAAGCAGAGCCTCCTGGTATTCCTGCCCAAAAGAGCTGGGGGGTACATCCCTCCACTTTCTTTGTGAACGCTCCTATATTAGCGAAAGCTGATGTTATCGCACCATCCCTATCCTGCATTCCTTTCTTATCCCTATAATCGCACCATGTGATCAGATTGTAAGAAAAAAAGACAGGATTGACTCCATTGGCATGAATATCGTTAAGGAAATCCTCGTCAAAGACGGCATTGATGGTGTTTTCTCTGCTGATCGCTGACAGTGATGTTTTGCTTTTTATCTCCTTTTCCAGATTAGAGCATATTTTCTTTGTGTCCTCAACAAAGAAATACTGATTGTAGATATGATTGAAATCCAACCCCATGCACACGTCTGTCATCAATCCATTCGCAACCTCTGTAACATCAGTACTTAACTTGTCGTTAGTGACAGCAGGATAAACCTCATCACAATATTCCTTCAACTCCGTATTCGCATATACCGAAATCAGGTTGTCCCCCACCATTGCCTTATCTGTTCCGGCTGGCATGTGATAGTCCTGTAGAATCTCGTTTTCTCCAGTAAAGTTAAGGTTCATGTACTGATCGATAAATCCGAAATGGTTCTTATCTCCGAACAATTCTTCCTCCGTAAGCTCACGTATCTTCATTTCAGCGTTCTCCAGAATATGACTTAGCTGAATAATATTTTCGTCAAATCTTCGAACGCTTTCTTTGTTGTATGTCGCTGAATCTACATAGTTCTTACGGGTGATCAGACTGCTCATTATGTTGTTTCTGAAACTCTTATCAGCACATTTCACAATCTGCAAGATGCACCTGTGTTTCAGATATTTCTTTCCATTGAAATGTGCAGCGTGCCATCTGCGCAGGCAGAAAGCGTCTGCTGGTGCTTCTTCCCTGTACGTTCCTTCCACAAACAAATCCATCTTATGCACAAGTGTGTTCGGAGGAAGACAGCCTATCGCCCTCGTCCATACGTTGTGTAATGTGGTCAGTTCGCTTCCGCTCTTTGTGAAAATTGTGGGAAGCTCCACCTCAAATATTCTTGTGACGTCTCCATTCTTAGATACGAGATATTTGTTATCCGCATATTCCATGACTGGGAACGCTCTTTCTATCTGCTTTGTGTTAAGATTAAAATTCATCTTATTTATTTCTTGTGTACTCTAACAATATCCCTAGCTCTCTTTGCTGAGATTCTATGAGGAAGAGACCTCCTTCCCATCTTGATTGCAACTCCGTTTCGACCAAACTTAGTGTTCGCCCAATGGCACCCGAAGTATGTTACCGCACCTATTATTCCGGCTATAATGCCTCCAAGCAGTTTGCTTTCGAACTGGAATACGACATAGCCCAAAAAAGCCGCTACCATCCCAATCCCAAAATAACCGATGTATTGACTCTTTAAACCAAAGAAGTCGAGAGGTGCCCCGACTCCTTTGTTGATCTGATAGCCCATCTTATGCTGACAAGAAAACCTTCTGAATAATGATGATAGCAACAATAACAAACACAAGTCCACCGATCCATCCAGCAGCTGTCTTCGTTACGTCTGGATCTCCATTGGACCACTTGCTGTAAACATTGAATGCTCCGATGCAAGCCATGATAGCACATACTGCATACAACAATTTGACTGCACTGTCAAACATGTCTGTTACTGTTTTTGTTGCCTCGTCAAGTCCGGCTGTAATCTTACTACCACCGTTGCTTTTCTGAGCAAAGGACATTACCACATTCATGCCCATTAGCGACATTGTAGTCGCAATTCTCTGAATCTTGTTCATTTTAATAAATTTTTACTGTTTTTTTTTATTCTTCTGGTTCCGGCTGTTCTGGAGTCTCCTCTGCCATATCTTCATCCTGCTTCTGAGATTCATCTTCTAAATCACTCAACAAATCTCTAGTCTGCTTCTGATATAGCTTAAAAAGTTCTCTAGCACCGCTGAAATCTCCACCGTCAAAATTACTTCCATTTTGCGACTTGTCGGTTGCATTCTCTTCTAAATCTATCAGCTTAGGACACACATTTGGCACATTTCCCAAATCGGAAGTGTCATTTTCTCCATTTTCCGTAACAAAACCTTCGACATCATCAAACACTCCACTTTCAACAGGTTGTGTTTTGATACAATCTTCATCAGAAACTTTAGCATAATTAGCCTCCATTTCATTGACTTCCGAGGTCTCTGTTGTCTCCGTGTTTTGAGGCAAGTCGTCATCATCATCTTCCTCCCTCTCTCTCTCATGCACTCTTTCCTTCTCCTCTTCCGAGCTGCTTTCTGACTCCAATTCTCTCTCCGTATCATCTTCTCCAGTCAGATACCCGTTATCAACCATAATTGTATCTACGTTATCGTAAGAGCTAGCTTCAAGAGCATTCAGCCTAGCTATTCTATTCTCTGTCGATAAATCAGAATCATCATCTTCATCAAGGCTTATTTCCTTTTTCTCCTTTGACTTTGGTTTGAATTTGAAGAACAAAATAACCACAACGACATAGAGTGCAAAGACAGCCAACGCTCTAGGAAGAAACCACGCAAATGTTATGCCAACAATAGTCAATACCTCCATTGTTATTCATCCTCCTTTTTTTTGTAGCCTTTCATCGCATCAAAATACTCCAGTATTTCCTCTCTCTGATCCTCCACAAATTGTGACAACAAAGAATAAATAACCCTAACTTTTGATGACTTATATCCAGCAGGAAGCACTTTCAGTATCTCGTCAATTTCACGTATCAAATCCTCCGGCAATTCAATAAGCAGCTTCTTCTTAGGAGCATCTTTCGGCATTTGTCCGTATAGGATTCTCACGTATGAATATTTGTCCTCTTTTTTATCCGTTCCCATTACTATTTATTTTTTCTTGACACTTACTCCCGTCTCCTTTTGAAATCTTGCCACATCATTACCATAAGACATTACGCTCTCTTTGTACTTTTCAATAAAATCTTTTAGCAAAGATGTTACAATTTGACTTTTAGAAGATCTAACTCCAGAAGGTAACGTATCCAACATTTCTTCCAACTCTTCAATCAACTCCGACGGAATGGTGAATGTGTATTTTCGAATAGTCGAAGTTTTGCTTTCTCCGTTTCCATAAAGGATTTCCCTAAATCCTTTGTTTTCTGCCAATCTCTCTTTGACAGGTTTTTCCGATCTCACTTCTTCTTTTTGAGAAGCATTTTCACTACTTGACGAAGAAGTTGATCCAGACAATGCACTCCCTGATGTTTTAGCCAAATACATTTTCGAAAGCACATCCAATCCGTCGCCTTGAGATTTATTATCTGAATCTCGTTTTTCCTCTCCTACCATATAATCACATTATTTTATTGCACATTTCCTCGACGCATGCTGAAAAATTTCCATATGCAGCATACTTGCCAACCGGAGTGAACAATGTACTTCTACATGAAGGTCTCAACATTGCTCTAGAGTCACCTAGCCACTCGCTTAACGGTTCTACGTCCGGCAGTTTCTCTTTTATGATTTTCTCCATCCTTGCCCTAAGTTCTTTTCCCTCGTTCTCAACATATCTGTTCCAAAACCAATAAATCTTCTTCAAATTGCTTTCTGGAGCTTTCATCACCACATCTTGCAACACCTGCGCATAAGGAAAATTAGAATTGAATACAAAAGTATCAACGGTAAACGGAACAAACACAACATCAAACTTAGAGACTATGCTAAAATACCACTCATTCTCCACGCTTCCTGGCATATCCACAATCACAAAATCGTAATCCTTCTTTCGATTCAACTGTTCCCCAATAGCATTAGGCTCCATCGGAACCTCCATGATTTCATACGGTTCCAGAGATTCGCCCCTGTTCGCAAGGTACGCTTCGTATATATCAGCTTTCGTCTTATTAGACAGCGAAAATCCAGCATTCTTCGCATCACGACCATCATACACAGCCGCGATATCATCTTCTCTACAATTCTGCAACGTATGTTGTGTAGAGTCTGCATCTATCACCAGTACTTTCTTCCCGAACTTATAAGCAAGCATACTTGCCAACAAAACCGTGATACTGCTCTTACCGCATCCTCCCTTTTGTCCTGCAACTGAAATTATCTTTCCCATTTTATTCTTTGTTTTGTTGTTATCTTTATAATGCAAAGATAATAAATTTTTATTTATTCTTTCGTAGAATATATATATTTTTTGAGTATTTGTTGTTAAATTTTGATTTATATATAATTCTGTGAAAGATATATAACTTTTATATGAGAATAATCTATATTTATTTCTAACACCAATATATATAAGTAGGAAAAATATATATATTTTTAATAAATTGATATATAAAAAAAAGGCTCCCCTTGCCTAAGCAAAGGAAGCCTTTTCTTTACCTCTCTATATTTTTTGAGAGAGGGAGAGGGTTATTTAGACTTAATCAATCTTACAACCTTACCTACCGTCTTGACCATATAAGATCCTGGAATGAATCGGTCGGTGTCAACATCCACACTTCCATTGTAATCACCTTCTGCCACTATTGAACCCTGTGCATTATATACCTCATAATGCTGAGGTTCTACACAATCTGTATAAATAGTGAAGTGATCTGAAATATGCGTTGGGTAAACCTCAACATAACCTAATACAGTTCCATTCAATTCTATATAATCATATATCTCATTTTCAAAAGATGCCGATACACTATATGATCTCAGAGTTCCTTCCCCACCTATATACATAGATGTATCTGAAACAGTAGAAGAACACATTCCATCCGAAACCTGCATTGTAATAGTGTACGATCCTTCATTGTAGAAATAGCAGACTGGAGTTTCCTTTTCAGATGTCAATCCGTCTCTTCCCACATTTCCTCCGTATCTCTGATAATAATCCACATTGAGAGGAGCTATCAGATTCCACTTATATGATTTGTCTTCCAATCCACCTGTAATCTCAGGGGAGAACACAACT
>JAZUGF010000020.1:0-9281 GCA_045641065.1 Paludibacteraceae bacterium
TCTTCGCTATTGCCTTCAACCTAAAGAAAATGTGCTCAAAGATGAGAAAATCGGCCTAAAACGGAGGAGAGATCCCCGTTTTAGACCGATTTTTTTCTTTTATGAAAATTTCAACTCGTGAGAATCGAATATTTAAGTCAAATTTTGATTTCTCCGCTTTTCAAAAATCCATTCAAGTCTCAGAGAGTTAAAAAGAGGGGATATCGCAACTTTCTTAGTTTTGATACACCCTCTTAACTATTATTGACTTGACCAAATGTATTACGAATTAGCAAGCCTTCAAACTCAAATCCAAGCCCTTTACAGAGTGAGTCAAAGCGCCAACTGAGATGTAGTCAACACCACACTCTGCATAGCTGCGAAGAGTGTCGATTGTGATACCACCAGACGATTCAGTCTCATACTTTCCACCGATTCTCTCTACTGCCTTACGAGTAAGCTCAGTGTTGAAGTTGTCAAGCATGATTCTATCTACTCCACCAACAGCCATAACCTGCTCAAGCTCATCCATGCTACGAACCTCGATCTCAATCTTAAGATCCTTGTTGTGATCCTTGCAGTACTGCTTAGCACGGCTGATAGCCTTGTCGATACCACCAGCGAAGTCAACGTGGTTGTCCTTCAAAAGAATCATATCGTAAAGACCGATACGGTGGTTAACACCTCCACCAATCTTAACAGCCATCTTCTCGATGATACGCAAACCTGGAGTAGTCTTACGAGTGTCAAGCACACGAGTGTGAAGACCATCAAGAAGCTTAACGTACTTTCTTGTCTGAGTAGCGATACCACTCATTCTCTGCATTAGGTTAAGCACCAAACGCTCTGTCTGAAGAAGTGACTGAGTCTTACCCTCTACGTAGAATACGATATCACCCTTCTTGATTGTATCTCCGTCGTGCATCAAAACCTCAACCTTCAATTCTGGATCGAACTTCTTGAATACACGTAGAGCAATGTCTACACCAGCCAACACACCGTCTTCCTTAACCAAAAGTTTAGCCTTACCCATAGCTGTATCAGGAATACAGCAAAGAGTTGTATGGTCGCCATCACCTATATCCTCAGAGAATGCTGTGTTAAGCATATCCTCTATCAATTCGTCTTCAGTCTTTTTCATCTGTTCTAACTTTTAAATTGTTTTGTGCAAATATACTGATTTAAATTTATAATGCATAATTCATAATTCATAATTGTGGTTTCAAGTTTCAGGTTTCAAAATAAAACAACAAGGTGACGAAGAGGATTAGCTTCGTCACCTTATAAAAATAAATGTTATGGACGAGTATGGGGTTGACACCCAACTCAAATTAAGGACAAACAAAAACAATATCGAACTAACAGTGAGATTGAACAAAAAACCGTCAGATTCAATTCTCACGTATTTATATCAAATTAACTAAATCAATCAAATTTATAGAGCAGCTGTTTTATCGTCTTTAGCAGTCTCTGTAGAGATATTCTGCTGACGATTAGCGAAATTCTTCTTCTCCTCGTTTCTTGCCTTCTTTACCTCGAAGAAAGTACGAGAATCAGTCTGATGAGCAACACCGTTAACTACAACGTAATAGTTAGGTACTCTTTCACCTTTTTCATTCATAGTGCACTTAATATATGTCTTCTCTACTGACGCAGCAGAGAAATCGTCAGCATAAGCTGAAACGGCAGACATCATGAATAATGCACAAAGTGTTCTAAAAACAGTCTTCATTAGTTTAGTTATTGTTTGTTAATTCTTTTTCACTTAAATACAATCAAAAACTATGCCAACTTGTCGAAAATAAATGTACATTTGTAGATAGATATTGAAAAAAAGATATAAATCTTTGATTTTCATAGGTCGATTAAACACAAAATGATATGAAAAAAATATTATTCAGCATATTTTTAGCCCTAAATGCGGCCGTTTTTTGTATTGCGCAGCAGAAATTCGCTCCATTACCAATGGATCCAGACCTTCGTTATGGAGTGTTGGATAACAAACTTACATATTATATACGTCATAACGAGACTGAAAAAGAGCGTGCTGATTTCTACATTGTTCAGAATGTAGGAGCAATCCTTGAGGAAGACAGCCAAAATGGTCTTGCCCATTTCCTTGAGCATATAGCTTTCAACGGAACAAAAAATTATCCGGGCAAAGGTATCATCAACTATCTTGAGACTATCGGTGTAAAATTTGGAGCAAATATCAATGCATACACTTCCCTTGATGAGACGGTGTATAATCTAAAGGCAATACCGACTTACCGTACAGGCATCGTCGATTCTTGTTTGCTTGTACTTCACGACTGGTCGAGCTTCATCTCTTGTGAAGACGACGAGATTGACAAAGAGAGAGGTGTAATTTTGGAGGAGTGGCGTACACGCAACACTTCCGACCGTCGTTTGTGGAAACAGTCGTCGGCTATATTATATGAGGGTTCACAATATGCTAAGCGTGACATTATCGGAGACACAGCTATCATCTTGAATTTTCATCCAGATTCTCTTCGTGCATATTATAAAAAATGGTATCGCCCAGATTTGCAGGGAATTATTATTGTAGGCGACGTGGATGTTGATTACGTAGAGAAAAAAGTCAAGGAGATGTTTGCAGACATTCCAGAGCCAGTGAATGCAGCAACTCGTGTGGTTTATGATTTGAAGAAACTTGATACGACTAAGGTTTGCATCTTGACAGACCCAGAGGCAAAATACACAGTCGGAAATATTACATATCGTCACCCTGCGATGCCAGATGAAGTATATGCTTCAATCGTAGGATACAGAACAAGTGTGCTTGATAATCTTATCGGAAAGATTGTCAACGCAAGAATAGATGAGGCACTAAAAGAAAAAAATTGTCCATTCACATACGGATCAATGTCATATGGAGAGCAAGTAAAGAGCTGCGACGAATTTGAGCTTATGTATGTGGTGAAAGACAACCGTTGTATGGAGGCATCAGAGAAGATGCTTGCTTTAGCAGAACAGGTTAGACGCTACGGTTTCACAGAGAGTGAGTTATACAGAGCAAAGGAATCTACTATCGCATCGTTTGAGAAAGCATATGCAGAGAGAGACAAAGCAAAGAACAGCTCATACGTTGGCGAATACAAACGTAATTTCACAACATTTGAGCCAATTCCAGGAATTGAATGGGAATATAAGGAAATCAAGGCATTCCTTTCAACAGTCACTACTGAGCTATTGAGCAAACGTTTTGCTAACTACTTCTCTGATCAGGTCACAGTGTTGATGACTGCAGGAGACAAAGACAAAGCAACTTTGCCAAGTGAGAAACAGTTGATGCAGTTGGTTGCAGACCGTGAGAAGATCGCAACGTCGCCTTATATAGATAACACTAAAAATGAGCCAATTGTGAAGAAAGAGCCAAAAGCAGGCAAGATCGTGGATATCTATCACAACCCTAAACTTGACTACACAATGTGGACTCTATCAAACGGAGCAAAGGTCATCATCAAGTCGACAAAATTAAAGAACGACGAGATTTTGATGTCAGCTTATAGCGACGGAGGTCTTTCTACCGTCGGCAACCTATCTATGTTATCGTCGGCAATGATCGCGGACAATATCATCCAAGAGAACGGTTTGGGAGATTTCGACAACACTCAGTTAGAGAAAGCACTTGCAGGCAAGAACGTTACCGTCGCACCATCTATTAATATGTACGACGCAAAGATTTCCGGTCGAAGCACAGTAAAGGATTTCAAGACACTTCTTCAGCTTACATATTTGTTGCAGACAAACGTAAGAAAAGATCCAGAGGCATACGCATCATTGATAGCACAATACCAGACTATCCTTGAAAACCGTTCTGCCGATCCAATGACAGATTACAGAGATTCTGTCCAGGTGTTGTCGACAAGCAGAAACAGCTACACAAAGCCATTTAAAAAGGAGTCATTGTCAGAGATAAACGAAGCCGACGCGATAAAGATCTACAAGTCACTTTTCTATTGTCCTGAAAAATTCACTTACGTTTTTGTAGGAAATTTGTCAGAAGATAGTGTGAAAAACGATATTCTTTCGTATATTGGCGGAATTAAATCATCGAAGAGCAAGCAGAATGGATGGATCGACAGAGGTATAAGACACCCTTCCGGCCATAATACATGTGAATTCAGCAAGACGCTATCTGTTCCAAAGTCGGCAGACTATTTCTCTTATATGGTAGAGATGGAATACAATTTGAAGAACAAGTTGCAGCTTGCTATTCTTCGTTCTGTGCTTGACTACCGTTATTTGGAGTCGTGCAGAGAGAGAGAAGGAGGCACATACGGAGTAGCTGTAAGACACTCGTTGAATCAGATTCCAAATGCGACTGCCAATTTGAAGATTGCGTTTGACACAGATCCTGATAAAGAGGAATTGTTGAGCAAGATCATCAAAGAAGAGATCGACAAGATTCTAAAAGACGGTGTTCGTGCAGACGATTTCCAGAAAGCTAAAGAGGCATTGCAGAAATCATTCGCAGAGAGCCTACTTGAGAACGGATACTGGAACGGGCAGCTTGTTCACTTGAGCAGATACGGATGGTGTGACAACATCACATACACTGAGACACTTGCAAAAATCACAAGTGAGGATATCCGTAAGACATTAAAGGATATCATCAGCGCAGGCAATTTGCTTGAGGTGAAGATGAAACCAAACAAATAATTAATAGTTAAAAATTAACAATTAATAGTCAGTGACGAATCTTACATCATTAACTATTAACTCTTAATTATTAATTGACAGATATGGGAAATGTAAGTTACAACCAAATAAAGAAAGACCAGCGAGAATGGGCGATAATCCGTCTATTCCGCTCGAGTTTTACTGCATTCCCATTAGGAGAGCTTGAGAAATGTGAATGTCCAGACTTCATACTCAGTTCCGACACGAAGAAGATAGGAATTGAGTTGACGGAATTGAAATATGAAAGAGAGGACCGAGACTTCAACCTAAGAGCACACGAAGATTTTCTAACCGACATCATGAACGGAGCAAGGGAGATTGTAGAGAAAGTGAGTGATCAGGTATTGGTAGTCGACGTGCATTTCACCAACGAGCTTGGGCCATCAGTGAGTGTGCCGAAAGAGAAAGCATCGCAGTTGATGAGGATGGCATTCACAGAAGCAATATCCAAAATCGTACTTGACAATATACCCATGTCGACAGGCAAAGAGTATATCATTGATAGAAGCAGCAAATATGGCGACATGAATTTGCCGCATAAGATAGAGATGATTCGCATCAAGAACATGTCCGGCAGATACGATGAAGGATTATGGTACGCAGGCATCTCCACAAAAGTCAAGCCGATGAGTATAGACAGTGTATGTGGCAGAATCAACGACAAAGACGAGAAAATAGTACACTATGCCCCACTCGACGAACAGTGGCTCATCATAGTGCAGAACAGTTTCTTGATGTCGAGTCTGTACAATCCCGACGATGTCAAATCAGCATTGAATTATCAATATCATACCAAATTCGACAGAATCTTTGTTTTTGAGAGAAGCGAAGGCACTGTCACAGAGTTAAAAGTAGATAAAAAAGAGGCAAAAGCTAAAACAGCACAAATGCGAAAACAGTAAAAATAAGATTATGGAATTTCATTACGAAGGCATTATTTTAGGACTTTGTGCATTCCTATGCATCGGATTGTTCCATCCACTTGTAATCAAAGGTGAATATTACTTTGGAGCGAAGAAATGTGGATTAGTATTTCCAGTATTGGGTACACTTGCGATAGCAGGAAGTTTAATATCCGAATGTAATTTTGTATCAGACCTTTTGGGTGTGTTTGCATTCTCTTGCTTTTGGTCGATCATCGAGGTTTTTGAGCAAGAAAAGAGAGTACAAAAAGGATGGTTCCCTAGAAATCCTAAGAGAAAGTACTATTTCGACGAAAAATAGGGGTTAAAACGCTAAAAAAACACATTTATCGAAGCCCCTTAGTATTGCAGTTTCAAACATTTTTTCTTATTTTTGCAGAACTATAACAAAAATCAAGAATATCGATGAGTGAAGAAGTAAAGCATACCGAGGACGAATATAATGGTAGTAGTATTCAAGTCCTAGAAGGTCTTGAGGCCGTTAGAAAGCGACCAGCGATGTACATTGGAGACATTAGTGTTAATGGACTCCATCACCTTGTATATGAGGTTGTAGACAACTCCATCGATGAAGCGTTGGCAGGCTACTGCAAGCACATTTCGGTAACAATCCACGAAGACAACTCAATCACTGTCGTCGACGACGGACGTGGTATTCCGGTAGACATCCATCCAAAGGAGAAGAAGTCCGCCCTTGAGGTCGTGTTGACTGTGCTACACGCCGGAGGTAAGTTCAACAAAGACACTTACAAGGTATCCGGAGGTTTGCACGGTGTGGGTGTATCATGTGTAAACGCATTGTCCGACCACCTACACGTAGAGGTCCGCCGTGGTGGCAAGCTTTACATGCAGGAGTATTCAAAGGGTAAGCCATTATTCCCAGTAAAGGAGATTGGCGAGTCTAACTCATCGGGAACATCGGTATCGTTCCATCCAGATGCGACTATCTTCACAGAAACAGTATATAGATATGAGACTTTAGCAAACCGTTTGCGTGAGCTTGCATACTTGAATGCCGGAGTCGAGATCACATTGTCAGACGAGCGCGAGAAAGACGAGAAGGGAGAAATCAAGAAAGAGGTATTCTACTCAGAACGTGGACTTTGCGAGTTCGTTGAATATATTGAGAAAGCAAAAGAGAGCCTGATCGGTCAGGTAATCCATATCAACACAGACAAGTACGGAAGCCCAGTTGAGGTAGCGATGACATACAACAGCACTTACAATGAGAGCATCATGTCATTCGTTAATAACATCAACACTAAGGATCACGGTACACACGTACAGGGATTCCGTAACGCGTTGACTCGTACACTAAAGAAATACGCCGACGACAACAAGTTGCTTGAGAAGGCAAAGGTAGATGTCAACCCAGAGGATTTCCGTGAAGGTTTGACAGCAGTCGTATCAGTGAAGGTTGCCGAGCCACAGTTTGAGGGCCAGACAAAAGGTAAACTTGGAAATAGCGAGGTTCAGGGTGTAGTAAACAAGGCAGTCAGTGAAAGTCTTGAGGCATTCTTGGAAGAGAATCCTACACAAGCAAAGATGATTGTCGACAAGGTTATCCTTGCAGCAAAGGCTCGTACAGCGGCAGCACACGCTCGTCAGTTGGTACAGAGAAAGTCACCGCTATCAGGTGGAGGCATGCCAGGCAAATTGTCAGATTGTTCAGATAAAGATCCAGCAAAATGTGAGTTGTTCCTTGTCGAGGGAGACTCAGCCGGTGGTACAGCAAAGCAGGGACGTGACCGTCACTTCCAGGCCATCCTACCATTGAGAGGTAAGATTTTGAACGTAGAGAAGGCTATGCCGCACAAGGTGTTGGAGAGCCAGGAAATCAGAAATATCTATCAGGCGCTTGGCGTCACAATCGGTACAGACGAAGATCCGAAGGCATTGAACTTGTCTAAACTTCGTTACCACAAGGTAATCATCATGACCGATGCCGATGTCGACGGTAGCCATATCGACACTTTGGTATTGACATTCTTCTTCCGCCACATGCGTGAGTTAATTGAGAAGGGTTATGTTTATATTGCCATGGCTCCACTTTACCGTTGCAGCAAGGGCAAGATTGAAGAGTACTGTTGGAACGACAAGGAGAGAGATGAGTTCATCGCTAAATACGGAAACGGTAGTGAAAGCGGAATCAACATCCAGCGTTACAAGGGACTTGGAGAGATGAGCGAGAAGCAGCTTAGAGACACGACAATGGATCCAGAGAAGCGTACAATGAAGCGTGTCACTTTGGAGGATTTCTCTACAGCCGACTACACATTCTCAATGTTGATGGGAGACGATGTTGCTCCACGTCGCGAATTCATCGAGGAGAACGCCACTTATGCTACAATCGACGCATAATAAAATGCTAAATTAGAAATGCTAAATGCAAAATATAAAGAAGACGCGATTGCCCGCATCTTCTTTTGTTTTTAGTAATTATATAGTATTTGACCTTAAATGAGGATTGTTAAGGGCGGAACGTCCACCCCCTCCTCCAACGCGAGTCCGAAGAACTATCGTAAAAACACAGGGAGCAAGTAATATAAATTCCTTAGTTTTAGCAAACGCACAAAAAAAGACGCCGCAATGCGACGTCTTTACAATATGAATCGAATTCGATATTATTCAGCCTTAGCCTCTTTAACGAAATCAGTCATGTTAGCACCAACAAGAAGATTGTACCAAACCATCACCTTCTTGATATCGCTTACATGCACACGCTCACGATCAAAATTAGGAAGAATCTCACCGAAATATGCCTTCATCTGATCTGCATCGTTAGATGGCTTTACAGAAGTAGCAGCACCGTTCTCCTTCTTCTTCATTGAATCGAATACAGAAGCCAATGAAACCTCACCTTCATCTGTATAGATTGCTATATCATTGAGAGAAATAATCTTTTCTGTAGCATAAGCAGGAGTCTTCTTTCCTGAAGCCAACTCCTCAACGATAAGCATGTTCTTGCCCTGAGACGCCAACTTGAATAGGCCTGGGCGACCTGCGATTGATAAAATTCGCCTTAACATTATCTCTATTTTTACTTAAAACTAATTATGCTACAAAAATATAAAAATTGTGCTACTTGCAAAGCGATTTGTTGAATTAATTCATAATTCGTCACGGCTATTTCATTTAAACCCATTCAAAAACCATCTCAAACTAAGAAGAAAAGTAACGTGGATTGTTAAGGGCGGAACGCCCTAACCGACCCAACAACGCGAGCCCGCAAGGGCGAGCGTGAAATAAAAAATGCCACTTTTTCAAAAAAAATTCAAAAAAAATTAAAAAAATCTCCGAAATCGTTTGGAAGTATAAAAAAAGGTGCTACCTTTGCACTCGCAATTCGCAAGATGGTGGGCGTAGCTCAGTTGGTTAGAGTATCAGATTGTGGTCCTGAGGGTCGAGGGTTCGATCCCCTTCGCCCACCCCAGAAGAAGAGATTGTTCGGAAGAGCAATCTCTTTTTTTTGTACTTTTTTTCAGGCGAAATGTTCAATAGAGACATATGACATCATCTATATTCGAGTATATAAAAGGATCATTTCACTTTTATTAAGAATTCAAGAGAGAAAATTTCAAAAAATGTTCGTTTCGTACACTAAGACATTATATTTTTGTAGAAAAGGTTCAGCATAGCCAATCAAGCATAGCAATGTTGATTTAATAAAAG